>JAFGXX010000237.1 GCA_016936435.1 Bacteroidales bacterium | reverse complement strand
GCCTCATCCCATAAACCTGTGTCAATAAAATGATTAAGCACTTCGGAACCGCCTTCAACAAATACAGACTGAATATCGGACTGGTATAAAAACTGAAGCACCTGCTTTGCAGATTCCTGATTTTTTTCAAGCTTTTTGATCATTGCATCCGGGATACTGACATTTTCATTATGCGTGAAAATAATATTAGAACCGGAGGTATTGAACAATGCCAGTCCGGGATCAAGCCTGCCTGAACTGCTGAGTATAAGCCTTATTGGATCTTTGCCGCTCCAGCACCTGACATTCAGTTGCGGATTATCTGCCCTGAGGGTTCCTGCTCCTGCGAGTATCGATTGTTCGGAGGCTCTCCACCTGTGTACGAGCACCCTTTCCGCCTCTCCTGTTATCCATCTGGGACTGCATTCATCGCCGGGGTTTCGTTCGGCATCGAGGAAGCCGTCAGAACTTTGTGCCCATTTGAGGATGACATAAGGTCTCTTTTTCTCATGAAAGGTAAAAAACCTTCTGTTTAGCCACCTGCAGCTAGCTTCATGAACCCCTGTCAGCACCTCGCATCCCGATTTGCGCAGTTTCAGTATCCCTCTACCCGACACTTTGCTGCTGGTGTCAACGGTACCCACAACAACTTTTTTTATTCCTTTTTCTACTATAAGATCTGCGCATGGTGGAGTTTTTCCATAATGGGAACAGGGCTCAAGATTGACATATAATGTTGATTCCCTGAGCTTTTCCTTGTCCTTTACACTGTCTATGGCAACCACTTCCGCATGACGATCTCCTGCCCTGACATGATAGCCCTCACCTATTATTTTTCCGTCATATACTATTACCGAACCCACCAAAGGATTGGGATATGTTCTGCCTTCCGCCATCATGGCCAGGTCGAGACACCTGTGCATGAATTTTATATCATCAGCCCGATGCATTCTTGCTAAAGTGCTAACTTTGATCTGTGACTGTGAATATACAAACAATAAAGGATATCAGGTCCTATCTTTCGGCGGAACTTGAGGAGCTTTATCCCCCTTCTGAGGCCGGAGCCATGACAGCAATCATAATCAAAACACTTTTCAGAGGTTCCGGGATCAGTATCTACGCTTTTCCTGAAACCCATGTTACGGCTAAACAGGCAAGACGTATTAAGGAAATCTGCAGGGAACTGAAGACAGGAAAACCTCTGCAATATGTTCTTGGGGAGACAAGCTTCTATAACTGCAGCATAAGGGTGAATGAAGCAGTACTTATCCCCCGGCCTGAAACTGAAGAACTTGTTGATTTCATAATAAAAGATAACAGAGGATACCGTGGCAGGATAGTGGATTTAGGTACAGGCTCCGGAGCAATTGCAATAGCCCTTGCGGTGAACCTTCCCGGTTCAAAGGTGACGGGGACAGACATTTCCCAGGAAGCTCTGGAAGTAGCCCGGAAAAATGCCGCCCTGAACAGCGCTGAGGTAAGCTTCCTGAATGAAGACATACTGGATCCTTCTCCTGCATTGCTTAATATGACAGGATTGATTGTAAGCAATCCTCCGTACGTGAGGACATCGGAAAAGAAACACATGAGCAAAAATGTGACGGATTTCGAACCTCATCAGGCTCTTTTCGTCCCCGATTCGGATCCGCTCATTTTTTATATTGCCGCATTGAAAATTGCAAGCCGGGCTCTGCTTCCCGGTGGTAAAATCTATTTTGAAATTAATGAGGCCATGGGCCCTGAAATGATTGATTTACTAACAGCATACGGATTCAGGGAGATAGAATTAAGACAGGATCTGAACGGAAAGGACAGGATAATTAAAGGTGGTATAAATGGCTGAGGAAAAACTTTTTCAGAGCGCTCTTTCAAGAGCAATGGCACTATGCTCAAAAAGGGAATACTGCATTCACGACATCAGGGGAAAACTGCATTTCCGGGGACTTAATAAATCTGATGCGGATAAAATAATTGCAACATTGCTTAAGGAAAATTTTATCAATGAAAAAAGATATGCGGAAGCTTTTGTTAAGGACAAATTTTCATACAACAAATGGGGCCGGGTAAAGATCAGGGCGGAGCTCAAGGCCAAAAAGATTCCCGGGGAAATCATATCTGATGCACTTGAATGTATCGATGAGAAAACTTACAGGGAAACTCTGAAAGGTCTTCTTCAGAAGCACAGAAAAAATACCAAAGCAGCGAGCGAATATGAGATGAGGTCTAAATTGCTCAGGTACGGCCTGTCGAAAGGATTTGAAGGCGACCTCCTTTATGATCTGACTGGTGAAAGCTAATAATGGGTACTTATCTGAAGATCATGAAAACCTGAATATCCAGATCAGAAAAGGCATGAATGTAAGAAGGAAAATGACAGATGACCCTGTTGCATCATAGATAATAAGCTGTTTTCGGGTTTCAGGGTACCTGATGTAGTAGACCGTGAACACAACTCTGAGAAGAAGCTGCGAGCCAAAGAAAAGGAAGACCCTCAATCCATATTGGTTCCATTCAAAAGCTTCATTAAATCTTCCCCTCAGTATCAGTGAAAAGCTGTGCGAGAGGCCACATGAAACGCATGGCTCACCTGTAATTTTTTCGTGTATGCACACAACAGGGTATGCATTATTATCGGGCGAAAAGATAAGGGAGTATATCATTACCAGAAATATAACTCCTGCCAGAGTAAAATTGACTATTATATAGGGTTCTCTGAGCCAGCCAACTAAGCAGATAGAAACTTTATTTTGGGTCGGGGGTACTGTCATTAACCTGCTCGTTAACCTTCTCAAGTTCTTCTAGTATCTTTTCCTTGTCTGAATCTCCTGTAACGACATTTATCTCGACTTTCTCCTCACCGTCATCAATCCTGATAGAGACATTTGCATCTTCGAGATCACGGATTACATTTCTTTCAACATCATCGACGACTTCTTCAATTTTTTCCGTCCATTTACCTTTTTCGATGTTTTTTGCCAGCTTTCCGGTTACAAAGAACTGCGAGAAGGAGATCATCGTCGCCACAACACCGATTATAAGTCCTGCCAATATCACTCCCCGTGGTGATTCATTCCTTTGTGCCTGGGAAAGTCCTATGGAGGCCAGAACGATTGAAATAATTCCGGGTATTATTGCTATCATTCCCACACAGGGTATTACGGCAAGAACAAATGTTATGATTGCCGTTATCAGCGCCGCAATTCCCAGATTCTGTCCCGAATTGTTATTAGCTTCTTCCATGTCTGTAGTTCTTTATGTTAATATTCATTCCCTTGTAAGGATATCAACTATATCCTGCTCTAAAGACGTAACAGGATTTTCAATGATGCGTCCTGCTTCAATTTTATTTCTGAAAAAAATGAATGTTGGTACTCTTTCAATTCCTAGCGAAGTGTATTCTCCTAGAGGTGAATTTTTTAATTCATCCACCCCTATGAAGGTGATCATATTTTCGGGGAAATGCCAAAAATCGAGAATCTTAATAAAACGAGGCACCTCCCTTCTGCTGTCGGGGCACCACGAACCCATAACGATGGTTATATTAATGTTTTCCTTACTTATATCTGTTAATTTGTTGACAGCGGAATTCAACTTATATCCGTTGTATTCCCTTTCGAACCATTCCGAGTGAGGAGGAGCAGTCATTGTACTTCTCGTGAAGTAGCCAAGAATCCATGTCTGGGCTTCCTGGAATCTTATATATTCATGCCTGATAACATCATGTTCATCCACGACCGGACTTGGATCGGGCACTGGTCTTGTCATCCTGCATCCGGTAAACATTGTTAAGAGCATACAGAGCAAAAGGGATTGTTTCATGCTGCAATATTTTTCCTGTTCAGACAGTATCAGGATTATGCATAAGTATTCTGAGAATCTGCTTTGCTGCCCCTGCGACAGATGTGCCCGGGCCAAAAATTGCTGCAACTCCCTCATTATAAAGAAACTGATAATCCCGGGGCGGAATAACACCTCCTGCAATTACCAGGATGTCCTCCCTTCCCAGTTTTTTAAGTTCAGCAATGAGCTGCGGAATAAGGGTCTTGTGTCCCGCGGCAAGGCTGGAAACTCCTAGAATATGTACATCGTTTTCGACTGCCTGACGCGCTGCCTCTGACGGTGTCTGGAAAAGCGGACCAATATCGACATCGAATCCCAGGTCAGCATATCCTGTTGAAACGACTTTCGCACCGCGGTCGTGTCCATCCTGTCCCATCTTTGCTATCATAATTCTTGGCTGACGGCCTTCCCTGGATGCAAAATCAGCTACAAGGGACCTGGCTTCCTCAAAATCCCGGTCCGATTTATACTCCGATGAATAAACTCCCGACATAGTTCTTATTACTGCTTTATAACGACCTGCTACTTTTTCACATGCATCTGAGATCTCTCCCAGTGTTGCCCTTTTGGAGGCTGCAACGACAGCCAGCTCAAGGAGATTACCCCTTCCTGAGGCTGCACATTCTGTTATGGCATCAAGAGCCGCTCTGCATTCTTCTTCATTTCTTTCGTCCCTGAGCTTCCTGAGCCTCCTGATCTGCGACTCCCTTACGGCGGTGTTATCCACCTCAAGAGTTTCGAGAGGTGTCTCCTTTGCAAGACGGTATTTATTTGTACCTACAATTACCTGGACTCCCGAGTCTATCCTTGCCTGGGCACGGGCTGCTGATTCTTCTATCCTCATCTTGGGTATGCCCAACTCGATGGCTTTCACCATTCCTCCCATCTTTTCAATCTCGGTTATATGACCCCATGCACGGTGTGCTATTTCATGGGTAAGATATTCAACATAATACGAACCGGCCCAGGGATCAACTGCCTTACATATTTCAGTATTTTTCTGGAGATAGATCTGTGTATTTCTTGCAAT
>JAFGXX010000048.1 GCA_016936435.1 Bacteroidales bacterium | reverse complement strand
ATGACAGCAGTCAGTCTTGCCGTCGCAGCTATTCCCGAAGGTCTTCCGGCCGTATCAACGATTGTATTGGCAATTGGAGTACAGCGACTTGTGAAACGAAATGCAATAATCAGGACCCTCCCCTCAGTTGAAACACTGGGAAGTGCTACGGTTATATGCTCCGACAAGACCGGCACTCTGACCCAGAACCGGATGACCATCGTTGAGGCATACGTCAACCATAGAAGAGACACCATCAACCGCAGTTCTCCGGGTGAAAAGCTAAACGACGAGGAGGAAAAACTCCTGATGACGGCTGTTTTGTGTGCCGATGCCACCATGAGAGTGAACGAAGAAGGAGCTTATGAGTATACGGGCGATCCGACTGAAACAGCCCTTCTCGATTTCGGTATCCTGTATAAAATATTTAAGGAAGAAGCTGAAAAAACATTTCCACGTGTGGCCGAAATCCCCTTCGACTCTGAAAGGAAAAGAATGACCACAATTAACAGAATGACCGGTAGCAACTTCCGCATAAATACAAAAGGAGGATTGGAAGAAATACTGGATATCTGTAACCGTATAGTCATCTCGGGTGAAGTCAGAGAACTGACAAAAGACGATATAGAGCTTATCAGACAATCTAATGAATCGATGGCCAACTCGGCACTTCGTGTTCTTGCAATGGCATACAACGACTTGTCGCAACTGCCTGAAACCATTAACACAGATTTAATTGAAAAGGACCTGATCTTCACAGGCTTCCTTGGAATGAGAGATCCGGCACGGGTTGAGGTTAAAGATGCTGTTGCCAGATGCAACACGGCGGGAATAAGACCGGTGATGATCACCGGCGATCACAAGGCAACGGCAATGGCTATAGCCAGGGAAACAGGTATCCTGCGTGACGGCGACCTGGCCATAACAGGATCTGAACTGGAGCTTATTGAGGAAGAGGTATTTCGCCGGGATGTATCACGTTATTCCGTATATGCCCGTGTTGCCCCAGAACATAAAGTGCGGATCGTCAAAGCATGGCAGAGCCATAATGAAATAGTTGCCATGACCGGCGACGGCGTAAACGACGCCCCGGCTCTCAAACAGGCCGATATAGGAGCTGCAATGGGCATAGTCGGAACTGACGTTGCCAAAGGAGCTGCCGATATGGTCCTTACCGACGATAATTTCGCTACAATTGTCTCTGCTGTGGAAGAAGGCAGAAGAATCTACGATAACATCCTGAAGGCTATACAGTTCCTGTTATCAACCAATGTTGGTGAGATCTTCCTGCTGCTGATAACTGCAATATTCAACTGGGGTACTCCCCTGCTGCCCATTCACATTCTGTGGATCAACCTTGTAACCGATTCCCTTCCTGCACTGGCTCTCAGTGTCGACCCTCCCGAAAGTAACATAATGAACAGGAAACCAATCAACTCGAAGAGAGGTTTTATGACACACGGAATGGTGTGGAGAGTTATGTATCAGGGAATTATGGTGGGAGCTATTCCCCTGGTTGCTTTTTTAATCGGTAAAAGAGACGGAGGCCTGATCCTTGGTCAGACGATGGCTTTTGCCACGCTGGCTTTTGCACAACTCGTTCATGTGCGAAACCTTCATTCTAATTCAAGATCCTCTCTTGCAATCAACCCGCTGAAAAATAAGCCCCTTATCGGAGCTGTCTTTGCCTCTGCTGCATTGGCCCTGATAGTACTTGTCATCCCCCCTATACGTGACGCTTTCAGCTTCACTGAAATGGACAGCAGACACTGGCTTCTGGTACTTCTGATGTCATTGATTTCGATTCCGGTGGTGGATATTTTCAAGTTCTTCAGAATAAACGGAACTAAAAACGAAAATTAATACTGACAAAGGTGCCAGGATGCCCTTGGTCCGTAAAATTTAAGAAATATAAGCTGGTTCGGTGATTCTCTCGACGTAAGAATCGCCTATTACCGGAAGAAACCAGGGAGAAGATAAGGATTTGCACTCGACATTACAATTGACTGGATAGGAAATGATCCGCAAACTGCTTAAAATATCCAAAGAACCAGACATTGCGGAAAACCATTCCTCAGGTATCGAAAATGAATGAAATGTTTACTTTTGAGAAAACAGGTATTTTTGATCCATTTTTTCTTTTAAACAGGGAACTCCTATGAAAAAAGTCCTGACATATACGGGTTATGTTTTAATCCTTCTCCTTCTGGGATACATGCTTTACAGGTTCTACTATATACTTATCTGGATTGTTATCGCGGCTATGCTTTCATTTATAGGCCAGCCGGTGGTTCGTCTGCTCGACAGGATAAGAATTCGGAAACTAAAGATGCCAAGACCCCTGAGTGCTCTTCTTTCCCTGTTTATTATTGTTCTGATACTGGCCGGACTGTTCGCAATTTTTGTACCTCTTATTATAAATCAGGCCCAGAACATATCATCAATCGATATAACCCTGCTTAACCAGAACCTGCAGGGTCCTCTTCTATGGCTCGACAAGACCCTGAACTCTGTAGGAGCTATTCCCGAAGGAGTGACAATAGAAGAATTCCTTCTCGAAAAGATAAAAACGGTGGTTAATATCACAAGTGTGGGAAATGTAATAGGGAATTTCATAAGCGCTGCAGGTAATATTTTTGTCGGGGTTTTCTCAATCCTTTTTATCTCGTTCTTCTTCCTTAAAGATGACTCCCTTTTTCAGGAAGGTCTTCTTCTCTTCATCCCCGAAAAACATCATGAAGCCACCTTAAAAGTTGTCTCAGAATCAAAATCATTACTGATACGCTATTATCTGGGAGTGCTGCTTCAGGTTCTTGCTGTCACAACCCTTATTACTTTGGGGCTTAAGATATTCGGAATCAAAAATGCTCTGCTCATAGGATTTTTCGCCGGTATAATGAATATAATTCCCTACATTGGTCCTATCATCGGAGGATTAATTGGTATTTCTCTGGGTGTTATATCAATGCTTACAACCGGGGCTTACAGCGATATTCTTCCTGTTTTGCTTAAGATTGCCGGAACCCTGCTGGCTGTTAACATGATCGATAACAATATCCTGGTACCGGTGATCTATTCAAGGAGTGTAAAGTCTCATCCTCTTGAGATCTTCCTTGTGATAATAATCGGAGGCGGTCTGGCAGGTCTCGCCGGAATGCTGTTCGCGGTTCCTGTTTATACTCTTCTAAGGGTTATAGCCAAAGAGTTCTTCAATAATTTCAGGGTGGTCAGAAAACTTACCGACCAGATAGACAAGCAATAGATTTTATTGGTTATATTTATTTCCTGAATTATACTTTTGTTTCTTTCCACACTGAGAATGAAACATTCCTAACGCCTGACCTCTGATGAATGTTCTTCTAACCGGTGCAGACGGCCTTTTTGGGAGTAACCTTGTCAGAATGCTGCTTCTAAGAGGGTATTCTGTAAGAGTGTTATTGTACAATAAATCAGCATCCACTACAATAAACGACCTGGACGTGGAGAGATATCCGGGGGATGTTCTTGTTCCTTCAACTATCGACAATGCTATAAGTGGTTGCGATGCAGTGATCCATGCAGCAGCTTCGACAAGTATATGGCCGGCCAGGTCTGAGTTCGTAAGAAAGGTAAATATTGAAGGTACACGGAATGTTATTGACTCTGTTCTTAAAAACAAGATAAACCGGATGGTTTACATAGGCTCAGGAAGCTCGGTGAACAGCGCTGATGAAAGTGAAGGAAACCAAACATTCCCCGGGGCCAGGTTCGGACTTGATTATATTGATTCAAAATTTGAAGCCCTTAACCTTGTTCTGGAAGCTGTAAAAAACAAGGGCCTTCCGGCGCTGGCTATCCTTCCCACCTTTATGATAGGACCCTACGACTCACAACCTTCTTCAGGAAAGATGATCCTGCAGGTTGCCAGAGGAAGGATGAAATTCTATTCAGGTGGCGGACGTAATTTTGTTTACGTCAATGATGTAGCCGTGGCTGTCACCAACAGCCTTACCGAAGGCACTATTGGTAAATATTATATTGCCGGTAACGAGAATATTACCTACCGGGAATTCCTGACTAAAGCCGCCGACATCCTGAAGAAACCCAGACCGGCGATCGCTGTTCCCGACTGGTTGATAAAAACGATAGGCATGTTGGGTTCATTCTACGGAAAAATCTTACATCGTGAACCTCTTTTAACTTACAACATGGCCTGTATCTCGTGCGAAAAACAATATGTTAACTCCGACGATGCCGTTAAGGAACTGAAAATGCCAAGGACAAACATAGAAACCGCCATCAGGGAGTGCTATGAGTGGTTTATTGATAATAAGTACCTGTAATCTTTATGACTATGTTAAATGCACTGCCTTTAGACCTTTCTCTGAAAGAAGGTGATGCGGAAACCATTATCCCCCTTGCTCTTACCACAGCAGGATTCATCATATACTGGTTCACCGCTCTTTCGGAAAAGATTAAAAGCCGTTTTTTTTCTAAAAATGGAAATGACAGGGCTTCTGTGAATTACTTTATTTTTACACGGCTGGCTGGTTTTCTGTTCCTCGGTGCAATTCCATTGATAATATGCCTCGCAACCCTCAAAGAATACCCGCCGGAATTTTACGGTCTGTCTTTCAGGACTGACACCATGCTGCTGACCCTGATAAGTACTGTCGCCCTTTCACTTATAGTTTTTCCCCTTGCCAGCTTTAGTGCAAGGAAACCAAAAAATCTTGTCAACTATCCTATGATCAGAGCAAAAGTATGGACCCCGGGGACCATACTTATCACCATTGCCGGATGGTCTATCTATCTTTTCGGATATGAATTGCTTTTCAGAGGGATTCTCCTTATGCCCCTTGCTGATAATATCGGTATGTGGCCGGCAATATTTGTCAACATAGCTTTTTACTCTGCAACACATGTTCCCAAGGGTCTTGAGGAAACCATTGGTGCCATACCCCTGGGCCTGGTGCTGTGCATAATTACTCTTGCCACGGGAACCATCTGGACAGCCTTCATTGTTCACCTCGTTATGGCAGTAACCAATTGCCTTACAGCAATGAAATTTCACCCACAGATAGAATACCGGAGAAAATAAAAGAAATGGGAAAAATGAATTTTGAAGGCAAAGTTGTCGTAATAACGGGGTCAAGCCGGGGCATAGGTAAAGGTACAGCCGTCGCCCTTGCCCGTAAGGGTGCCTCTGTTGTGCTAAACGGAAGAAATGAAGAAAGACTTGCTGAAACTGAAAAGATAATTAAAGCTATTCACGGAAAGGTCTTATCAGTATGTTGTGATGTATCAACCAGTGAAGGAGGAAGGTTTTTGATCGAAGAAGCCGTGAGAGTCTTTGGCAGGATCGACATCCTGATCAATAATGTAGGCGTTTCAATGAGAGGTAATTTCGCCGATCTCAATCCCGAAGTGGTCCGTACTATTTTTGCATCCAATATCCTTGGTACAACCAATCCCTCAATCCCGGCAATGAAATATCTCAGAGAATCAAAAGGTAGCATAGTGTTCATTTCGAGTGCAGCCGGGATCAGAGGTCTGCCTTCCCTGTCAGCCTATTGTGCATCAAAAATGGCACTGCGCGCCTTTGCCGAGTCGATACGTATCGAAGAAGCCGGCAGCGGGATCCATACCGGACTGGTTCTGGTCGGATATACCGAAAATGAAAAAGACAAGGAAACAATTGCCTCCGACGGATCGAGACGTTTTATAGCCCCCAGGTCAGGAAAAGGTGTTAAGACTATCGAATCAGTGGCAGAGGGTATCATCCGCAACATTTCGAAAAGGAAATTCATCACCATTCTGTCGGCCGAAGGAAAACTCAATGCTTTTTTCCAGGCACTGTTACCGGGGTTTGTTGAATTTGTTATATTGAAAAACCTGAAGAAATTCGAGGAAAGAAACCGCTAATACCCGGAGGCTGAGTAAGACTTCCGGAACACTGATATTATATCCGCATTTAATATCTCCTGAGTAGTTCGAGAAGTTTTCCGTCAAGTTTGTGTCCGTACCAGTCTGTGTATTCTATATCCTGCCTGCCTGAGTCGAGGATCCCGAAATCGCCCCTGAAATTCCAGAGCGCATAGCCAATACCGGCATCGGTCAGGATATCGAGAACATCTCCAAACCATGCCAGGAAGACGTTATGAGGAGTGTTCTTCCAGCAACCGCATTCGCCACAATGAACACCAACACCCTGGTCTTTAAGCTCTATCCATGGTTTGTAAAGGTCTTCAAGGCTTTTTCTGTCATAATATTTTCCACCCATGGTCCCGGGCCATACCGGCTGGGGAGCTTTTGACGGATCCTTCCATACCCAGGGCGCCTGGTAATGAGAGATAGCCGAAGGGTAATAACCCCGGCAGCTCTGACCCAGACCCAGACTGATCAGTTCTGGTGTAACGTTGTTGCCGACATTGTTTCCATCCGCGATAATAATCCTGTCAGGATTCTCTGCCCTGACAGCCTTTGCGGCTCCCCCGGCAACAAGCCTGTAGGTCGCACCAGGCACAGGACCCTTCTTTGCATACTGATCGTTCATGTCTTCGATATACGCAGGCTCATTAAGCAGATCAAAGCTGAGATGACGGGGAGAAACATCTTTAAATCGCTTCGCCCACATACCCCAGTGGAAGTAAAAAGCATCCTGTGCTTCCTTGTCCTTCCACAGGTTGAAAGGTTCATGAAATCCGGCATTAATGCAGTATCCGGGGCCCCTGTGAAGGTTCAGGCTTACGTGAAGGTTGTATCTTACCGCAGTACGTACAAGACTCTCAATTTCATCCAGAACCCGCTCATTCATGATGTAAACTTCTTCTTTTTTAATATCCCTCGACCTGTCGAAAGAAAGGTAGGAAGGATAGGCCATCGGGACCCTTACAAAATCAAAACCCCAGTCCCGCATCCACTTCAGGTCGTCTTCTGTAGTCTTTGATCTTCGTTCAGGACTGGGAGTAGCAGGAGAAAAATAATCAAGAAGGTTGAAGCCTTTCCATCGTGGAAATTTATTCCTGAGCTCCGGCTTCCCGTAAGCGAAAGCTCTCCTTCCTGTCATTGTTATTGCCGTTGCAGCAATAGCTGTATCCCTGATAAAATCCCTTCTGCTTAATTTCATTTTTACCGTAGTGATGTTATTAACTGAATAAAAATAAGTTAATCTTACTGACTATGCAAGATCAGAATATTTTTGTACATGTTTAAAGAAATTTAACTATTGCACAATAATCAAAATCCGGATTCAGTCCTAAAATTCATACTTTTATATCACCTAAAACACTATTCTGATGAATAAACATCTTATATCACTTGTTCTTACCATTCTGATGGTTATGTCGGCGACAATTGCCTGTTCAGGACAGAGAAAATCCAGAACAGCTCCCCTTCCCCCGCCACCTCCTCCCGTTCCTGTTTTCGACAGCACAAGGGTTGAGGCAATGATAAAGGACAAGACTTTGTATTACAATGTAAGACATTACGGAGCTGAGGGCGACAGTGCAAGTCTCGACACCGATGCCATAAACCGTGCAATTGATGCGGCAACGGCTGCAGGAGGGGGAACTGTATATTTCCCGGCAGGCAATTACCTCAGCTTCTCAATACGTCTGAAAAGCAACATAACCTTGTTTCTCGATAACGGAGCTTACCTCATCGCGGCAGCACCTGAACAGGGAAAGCCGGGTTTTGACCCTCCCGAACCGAACCCCACCGATATGTATCAGGATTTTGGTCACAGCCACTGGCATAACAGCCTGATATGGGGAGAAAATCTTGAGAACATTGCAATCACAGGACATGGCTGGATAATAGGCACTTACGGACTTACACGTTCGGGCAGGATGACTCCCGGACTGGGAAACAAGGCCATTGCACTTAAACTGTGCCGCAACGTCATCCTTAAAGACTTTACCGTGCTTCAGGGCGGTCATTTCTGCCTCCTTGCCACCGGAGTCGACAATATGACCATTGATAATGTAAAGCTCGACACCAACCGCGACGGCTTCGACATCGACTGCTGCAAACACGTACACATCTCCAATTGCAGCGTCAACTCTCCTTTCGACGATGCCATCGTGCTAAAGAGTTCCTTCGGTCTTGGCTTTGCGAGGATGACCGAAGATGTGACAATCACAAACTGTTCGGTCAGCGGTTTCGATATAGGCAGCTTCCTCAACGGTAAATACGAGAAAAATAATTATAACCGTGTTCCCGACAGGGGTGTGGTTACCGGCAGGATTAAATTCGGCACCGAGTCGAACGGGGGATTCAGGAACATTACAATTTCGAACTGTACCTTTGAATTTTGCAGGGGACTGGCACTTGAGACTGTCGATGGCGGGATACTTGAAGACATCACCGTGTCGAATATTACCATGCGCGACTGCCAGGGTGCCCCTTTCTTCCTGCGCCTGGGTGCCAGGATGAGAGGCCCCGAAGGAATACCTGTCGGCAAGCTCAGAAGGGTCAATATCAGCAATGTGGTTGCCTATAATCAGAATCCCGATTATGCATCACTGATACTTGGCATGCCCGGATACGATGTTGAAGATGTTAAGATACATGATATCTTCATTCTCGTAAAGGGAGGTGCGCCCAAAGAGCAGGCAGAACTGGTCGTCCCCGAGAAGGAAAAATCATACCCCGACCCGCAGGAATTTGGTAAAATGCCGGCTTACGGTTTTTTCATAAGACATGCCAGTAATGTAGAACTGTCAGACATAGAACTTAAGCTTGAAAATGACGATGCCCGTCCGGCTTTTATCCTCGAAGATGTGAAGGGGGCTACATTCATTAATGTCAAAGCCACAAAAGTAAAGGACGTGCCGTCATTCATCCTCAAGGATGTAACTGATTTCAGGACTATCCATTGCAGTCCTGTGCCCGACAAAACGATTCCCAAAACTTCAGGCCTGAAGCTCTGATCCTGAAGATACCACTGGAACTCTGCTCTTTCCGGGCGTATACGTATGCTCGTTCAGAAGGCAGATACAAATCCCATGTTAACTTTCCCGTACGAGGGACCGTTGAACTTATAGGTGAATTCAGTTACGACACGCAGGTTGCGCCTTACGAGGTAGCCGGCATGAAGCGTTGCTCCCGTGTAGTCTATCTCGTCATAGTCGGAATCGACCCAGTTGAAAAGACCGGTAAGATACCATTTGCTCATATCGCCTTTGGGCGAAAAGATAACCTCTGCCATTCCTCCCTGGGTGAAAACATCTTTTATCCTGGCGCCGTCTGATTCACGGAACACATCCGAATCTTTTCTCCTTACATACTGCAGGCTGACAACGAATTTGTCTTCATGGTTAAAGACCAGGTCGGGACCGCACATCCTCACTTTGCTGTTAAACAGGCCGAGAGTGTCCGACAGGTCTTCCCTTCCGTAATACCTGAAGTATCCTATGGAAAATTTTTCACCGATAGCCTGATTTATCTTGAACATGAAGTTCTTATACTTGTCCTTATCGAAAAGATATCCGGGGCCTGATTCTCCTATACCGTTTCCATTTATCACCTCAGCCACGAGGGTGGTGCCAAGTTTTCCAATATCCTTTTCAAGGATGATGCCCCTGTCGTATTTCAGGTCGGTTGTGGAATTTCCGGGGGCCACAGAATAGATCATATAGGGTTCAAGTGTATATCTCAGTTCTCCCTTGAAGAGAGGGTCGGAAACAGCAAACTGTCCTATTGAAAAATTAACCCCTGTGCCGAAAAGGTCATTTACCATAATAAAAGCATCTTCTGCTCCGGCTATTGAACCTCTTTCATTGAAATAGAAATAAAAGTAATAGGATATTTTATCAGATATTTCTCCTCCCGAAATGATTTTCAGGAGGAAAGGAGATCCGAAGTCGGGTGCTCCTGCATTGTTGAAATTGTAAGTTGCATGACCGTCCATCCTGATAGCTAGCGGTAGTTCCCTGAAGAGGGAAAGACGATCATCACCAACGGGGATAAAATACCTTGGAGATTCATATTCTGTGAGTCGGAAGCCGTTTCCGGCAAAATCCTCTCCAAAGGCCTTAAGTCTGGGCATTACGGGAGCATGACATACCTGGCAGCTGATCTGATATTTACGTGCAAAGGCGGGTATGGCTGTCAGATCGGGTTTGGATAACATAAAAACCAACAGAAAAACTGCTGTCAGAAACCTGGTGTACCTGTTCATAATGTATACTTTATAATATTATTTATCAAGGCAATATACTAACTGTTGTAAAGTGTTCATTTACAAGTTTTATCTCCGATTCGTCAGCGGGGACTTTCAGCAGATCGGCAACCGGTTTAACGAGAAGCTGGTAGTTCATTACGGCTTTTACCGTCATTTCTCCGGGTGCAACATCGAAAGGAAGTCTGAAGGTAAATTTTTCCACCTTAGTCTCTCTCGGGCCTAATCTGTAATCCACACCCAGGCTGGCCGTGTTCCACTGCATCATTGTCATTCTTCCCTCCGGATCGAAATAAGGCATCCGGAATATCCTGTCTCCTTCGGGTATTCCGTCACGCTGAACGCCCTTGAAATCAGATATCCCCAGCGGAACACCCATATCCTGGTAAGCAAGGTAGTCGCCGGCAATTGTGTATTCCTCGCCTTCAAATCCTTTTTTGTCGACTTTGAGATGATAGACTTTACCCTTTGCATCTGTTGCCTCAACATGAAGCCATGCAATACGGTCTTCTACAGAGCCGGTGGGAAATTTGTGGCCTGTCTTCTGGTTGAAAAGGGCAACCTGGAAGACGATGGTCTCGCCGGGTTCGGCTTCGCGTATGTCGGGTTCCACCCTCAGCTCTATGGTACCTCTGACTTTGCCCGGGTCATGGCCTCCATGGAAGAGATGTAGTCTTGCATCGTCGTAAGGTTTGGTCATGATCGCATTGAGATAGGGCCCCCCCTTGGGCATATGACAATCCTGGCATCTTACATCTTCCTTTGCATAAGGTCCTTCCTTCCATTCAAGCTGTGTACTTTTTACCCATACATCGTAAGGGCTCTTTTCGTTATGACAGTTGGCACAAAATTCCGTCGTCTTGTAAAAATCACTGGTAACGATCTTGTGGGCCGGTGATTCCACCCCGGGTACTCTTACAGCATATTTCGTCATCCCCGGTTCCAGAACATAGGAAAAATTAAATGCCGGATCTGTACGGGCCGACTGAATAAGGTGACATGCTTCGCATGATACCGACTCATTGGCCATACTCTTCTCCGAAGGCCTGGGAGGAGGAAATGTCTTTTGACTCATGAAGGCCAGGGGGGTGTGACACCCGTTACACCCGTCGACAGCCTCTTTCAGGTCAGGTTTTACTTCCGCATGTCTGACAGCCAGATCAAAATACTCTATTTCATCCCAGTGATGTGTGTATGCCTGCGACATAAGCGACTGCGTCCACTGTTCATAGGTTCCGGGGTGGCATGAACGGCATTTTTTTGACGATTCAAAATCACTGTATGAATACCTGCTCTTGAGGTCCTCCTCAGCGACCCTCCCCGATATGGCAAAAGCCGTTAGAATGACCATTACCGGTAAGGCCGGAAGAAAATAATAAACTAACAGGGGCTTTTTTAGTCTTTCCATATAATGTCAGATTTGAAGGCTTCAAAAGGTAATAAAAAGAAGCCATATACAATAAAGTTACGAAATATTTTTGCGAAAAAGAAAAATAAGATATCAAATAGCTTATTTTTAACATCTAAGCTTTCGAAAATTGTCTTAATTTAAAATTAAAAACATCTCGTCATGAAAAGATTTTTTGACACTGGGACCATGGTGGTTGTGTTGATAACTTTGATCCTTTTCATTCTGGCCCTTTTCACCAAAGGACTGACGCACGACATCCTGCTTGAGTCAGGAGTTTTCCTGATCTCTGTGAAACTGATCATGATGGCTTATAAAACAAATCTATTTTATAATGACATCTCTGAAAATCTGAAAAAAATCCTGGATAAAATAGACACAACGCCTGGTCAGTAAATTGTATCGGTGTTAAAAGATGTTAAAAAAATTAACGATATATTTGCAAAGGTCCATGCTTTATTTATGTAAAGACAGTATTTTACATTCTGAAGCCTGAACTTTCGCCTGACAACCTGCGTTTAAGTAAGCAAATCGTTAAATTGTAAAAAGCAATTTTTTATGCTACAGCTTTATAACAGCCTTTCATTCGACATCAGCAAGCTGGTAACTAAAGCCTATAGCACATCTTTTTCGCGCTCGGTGGGTTTTCTCGACCGCGAAATACGTGATGCCATATACAGCATTTATGGATTTGTGAGGCTTGCCGATGAGATAGTAGACAGTTTCCATGACTTTGACAAGCACATGCTTATCAGAGAATTTGAAAATGACTTTTACAGTTCATTACGGGATGGAATAAGTCTGAATCCTGTACTGAACTCATTCCGCTTAACCGTTAATAAGTACGATATCGACGACAGTCTCATTCAGGCTTTTCTGAAGAGCATGAAGCTTGACCTTCAACGGACTGAGCATAGCACGAAGGAAGAGACCGATGAGTATATCTACGGTTCCGCGGAAGTTGTAGGGCTGATGTGCCTGAAGGTCTTCGTAAACGGGAATGATGAATTGTACCGGGAAATGGAAGACCCGGCCCGAAAACTTGGCTCGGCTTTCCAGAAGGTCAACTTCCTCCGCGACCTGAAAAATGACACACAGGACCTTAAACGTCAGTATTTTCACAACCTTGCCGGAAGAAAGTTCGATGAGGCAGTAAAAACAGAGATTATTAATGATATCGAAAAGGATTTTTCCTCTTCAGTCGAAGGAATGAGAAAGCTGCCCAAGAATTCCAGACTCGGTGTAATGATCGCCTATTATTATTACCTCAGGTTGCTCAAAAAAATACGAAGGACACCTGCTCACAAGCTTCTTGAAAAGAGGATAAGAGTAAGTGATTTTGTCAAAATTATTCTTCTCTTTAAGGCCCTGATTGCCAACCGGCTAAATATTATCTGAGAAATGAAAGAGCCCCGGGTAATTCTAGTCGATGAAAATAATAACCCGACCGGTGTGACAGGTAAAATGGATGCTCACCGCAATGCTTTGCTGCACAGGGCAGTATCGGTTTTTGTCGTGAACAGCCGGGGGGAGTGGATCCTGCAGCGGAGGGCCCTCGGCAAGTATCATTCCAACGGTCTGTGGACAAACACATGCTGCACACATCCTGAACCCGGCGAAACCAATAAAGATGCAGCCACACGCCGGTTGAAAGAAGAAATGGGCATAACGACAGAGCTCAGAGAGCTTTTCTCCTTCATATACCGCGAAACTCTAGACAATGACCTTACAGAATATGAACTGGATCATGTTTTCTACGGTGTTACCGACAACATCCCCCTTATTAACAGGGAGGAGGCCGAAGAGTGGAAAACTATATCCTTCAGCGACCTTCATGCCGATATAACCGAAAATCCTTCATCATATACATGCTGGTTCAGGAAGATATACCTGAGGGTAAACGAGAGTACCGGCAAAATAACACCAGAAATATGAGATTCCTCAACTCCCTGCAGGAAAAAGAAGTAAGGATACTCATCCTGATTCTGTATTCCGTCGGTGTGACAGGAATTTTTATTCCTTTTACGCGTGAGCTGTTCATATTGCTGACACCACCTGTACTGATCTTAAGTTTTATTCTGCTCTGGCTATTCCATAAACCAGGCTATAGTGTAAGTACTATTATCCTCTTTTCGGTGATCTTCCTGGCCAGCTTTGGTGCTGAGGTCGCGGGAGTGCAGACAGGAGTGATCTTCGGCCACTACAGCTATGGCAGAGGCCTTGGTCCGAAACTGGCAGGCACACCTTTGATGATAGGCATTAACTGGGTGCTTCTTGTCTATTGTTCTCATGTGATCATCGACAGGATACCTGCCGGAAAAGTAATGAAAATTACAGGAGCTTCAGCTCTCATGGTTATTTACGACATCGTTATGGAACAGGTTGCCCCGTCAATGGACATGTGGACTTTTACGGGAGGAAACCCACCGCTCAGAAATTATATCGCCTGGTTCATACTGGCTTTCCTCTTTCATGCCCTGTTGCGTATTTCAGGAATCAAAGTGGTAAATAAACTCGCACCTGTGATATTCTGGAGTCAGCTGTTATTCTTCATCATCCTGTTCTTCTTCTTTAAAATAATTTAATGATTTACCGGGCCACACATCATTTTTTCTTCCATTCATATTTCCGCTTCTATTCGGTATGGAAGACACTGAGGAACTTCCGCGAGGTAAAGCTGAACGGGAACTTTGACGACAGAGGATTACCCATGCTTGTCATCTCCAATCATTTCAGCTGGTGGGACGGCTTCTGGGCGGTTTACCTGAATGAAAAGAAGTTTCATCGCCGATTCCATTTTATGATGCTCGAAGACCAGCTCAGGAAGAATATCTTTCTCAATAAAACCGGAGGCTTTTCTGTTAAAAAAGGTTCCAGGAGCATCGTCGAAACCATTGCCTACACTGCAGAGCTTCTCTCTGACAAAGGCAACCTTGTTCTTATGTTTCCCCAGGGTGAAATAATGTCGATGCATACTCCGCAGGTGAAATTTGAAAAAGGCGTGGAACACATAATAGACAGATGCAAATCTGAAATTCATATTCTCTTTCTTGTAAATATCATTGACTATTTTTCATGGGCAAAACCTTCTCTTTTTATGTATTTCAATGAATACCAGGGTGACGACAGGTCATTCGAAACATTGCAGGAAGAATTCAACCGATTCTATACAGAGTGCCGGAATGAAAATATAAAAATGAAAGTAAAGTGATGATCATCCTGGCCTTCATAATACTGACTTTTACATTGCTGCAGATGATAGTGGCTCTGATGAACCTGCTTCCGGGAGCTTCACTGCCTGAGTCGAAAAAAAATCATGAAGACCTGGTGTCTGTGCTCATACCTGCCAGGAACGAAGAAAATAATATAGGTACCATTCTCAGCGACCTTATAAGCCAGGATTACAGGAATATTGAAATAATAATATATGACGACCAGTCGGACGATCAAACCGGCGAAATAGTCAGAAAATTTGCTCTTTCCGACAGCAGGATTTCCATGCTCGACGGCGGAAAGTTGCCTGAAGGATGGCTCGGAAAGAACCATGCCTGCCATGTTCTTGCTCAAAAATCGACCGGCAGGTATCTTCTTTTTCTCGATGCCGACGTAAGGATCAGCAACAACAGCATAGGTAAAGCTGTCTCCCTCGCAAAGAATCATCATCTGGCCCTGATTTCAATATTCCCTAAACAGATCATCGTTTCTCCGGGCGAAAGGATAACAGTCCCGAATATGAACTATATACTTCTTACCCTTCTTCCTCTTATTCTTGCCAGAAGATCGTGGTTCTCATCGCTTTCGGCAGCCAACGGGCAGTTTATGTTTTTCGATGCCTGGATTTACAGCATCCATCAGCCTCACTTACTGATGAAAAACAATAAGGTTGAAGACATAGCCATTTCCCGCTATCTCAAAAAAATGGGCTACAAGATAGCCTGCCTGAAAGGAGATGAAGGAATTGCCTGCAGGATGTACAGCAGTTTTGGTGAAGCGGTCAGGGGATTTTCGAAAAATGTGATAGCATTCTTCGGAAACTCCTTCTTTACGGCTTCTTTTTTCTGGTTAATAACCACCCTTGGCTTTATTCCTGTAATTCTTTCCCTTCAGCCGGAGCTGATTTGGATTTATGCAGGAACTTACCTGCTTACAAGGATAATTGTCTCCGCAGCCAGCCACCAGAATATACTTTATAACCTTTTATTTATTATCCCTCTTCAGCTGTCAATGGGTATTTTCATTTATAACGCATTTATAAACAAATATTTCAGAAAATTTCAATGGAAAGGGCGAAATATAGCGTAATAAGTTTACTGTTGCTGGTGTTCTTATGTTCAGCTCTGCCCGCAGGGAACAGGACGGAGATATACAGTGCCTATGTCAATGACAGGATGGACCGCTGGAAGATAGTGATAGACAGGATGAACGGAATATCGGGTAAATCAAATGAACAGATACTCGAACTGGTAAACTACCAGTACGGATATATAGGATATTGTATAGGAAACGGAAAAAAGAGTGAAGCACGAAAATATCTCGACCTGGCACAAAAGAACATCGATTTTCTCGAAAGCAGAAAATATATGCTGTCGATGGTAAACGCTTATAATGCAGCATTCTGTGGTTTCAGAATAGGGATGAACGTCCTTACCGCTCCTGTAAACGGAGTCAGAAGCATGGAGTATGCAAAAAAAGCCCTTGAACTCGACAATGAAAATTATCTTGGCTATATTCAGTACGGCAACATACAGTTTTATATGCCGAAATCGTTCGGAGGCTCAAAGCAGGAAGGAATAAAACACTTTCTCAAAGCAAGGGAAATACTCGAGAAAGACAGCAGCAACCTTAAAGAAAACTGGAATTACCTGTCCCTGCTGGTTGTGACAGGTCAATCATATTATTATCTTGACGATTATGAATCGGCAAGGAAAGTATATGAGAATATCCTTAAAATTGAGCCTGAATTTAGCTATGTAAAAGATGAGCTGTATCCTCAGCTGCTCAATAAAATGAACATGGTAAACAACTGATATTAAACATAATATTATATAACAATGGCAAAAAAAGTACTGATTGCTGGGGCAGGTCTGGGAGGCCTTGCCACAGGTTTGAGGCTCGCGAAAAAAGGTTACAGCGTTGAGATCCTTGAAAAGAACGGCAAAGCCGGAGGCAGACTTAATCAGCTGAAAAAGGACGGGTTCACTTTCGACACCGGTCCCAGTTTCTTTGCCATGTCGTATGAATTCACCGATTTTGCGAAAGATTGCAATATTACCCTTCCATTTAAGTATTACAGCCTCGATCCTCTCTATACGGTAAGCTTCAGAAACAGCGATAAAGTATATCATCTCTTTAAGGACCTGCACAAGCTGGCAGCAGAATTCCGCGAAGAAGAACCCGGCTTTGAACAGGCCATGAGAAAATACCTCGACAAATGCCGAAGACTGTATTATGATACAAACGTGGTCATCAAAAACAATTACGATTCACTCCTCCACTATGCCCTTACACTTCCGCAGGTAGGCCCCGCCCACGTCGGAACTCTCTTCAGAAGCTTCTGGAGTCAGGTTTCACGGTATTTCAAGTCAAATGAAGCCCGTGAGATACTGTCACTTGTGGCATTCTTCCTGGGAAGAACTCCGTTTGACACACCCGCCACCTACACCCTCCTGTCATACACCGAATTCATGCACGACGGGTATTTCAACGTGGAGGGAGGTATGTACAAAATAGTCGAAGGCATTGTAAACGAACTGGAGAAGGAAAATGTAAAGATCAGCTACAATACCGAAATTGTCGATTTCGTGGCTGAAGGCAACAAACTTAAATACCTTATCGACAGTGAAGGCAAAAAATGGGAAGCCGATATAATGGTAATAAATGCCGATGCCGCTGTATTCAGAGGTAAAATTTTCAGACGTCCTGAATTTTCCGAAGAGAAACTCGACAGGATGGAATGGACCATGGGTTCTCTTACCATTTATCTCGGCATTGACCGTAAACTCCCTGACATACAACACCATAACTATTACCTTGGAACCGATTACAGAGAGTATGCCGGAAAAGTGTACTCCAGTGCCGAAATCGATGAAGCACCATATTACTATGTTAATGTTCTCTCTCGTTCAAATCCTGAATGCGCGCCTCCGGGATGCGAAAGCCTGTTCTTTGTGTGCCCCGTCCCCGACCTTCGCTTTAAAAGCAGCTGGCACGACCGCGATCAGATAGTAGACAGGATAATTGATGATTTTTCCCGCAGGACAGGGACAGATATCAGGCCGCATATTGTTTCAAGAACCGTCTACACTCCCGAAGACTGGGGCGACCAGTTCAACCTGCATCGCGGAAGCGGACTCGGACTTTCTCATAAAATGCTTCAGATAGGTGCTTTAAGACCAAAGAATTTCGATGAACATTTTAAGAATGTTTTCTATACCGGAGCTTCAACAATACCGGGAACAGGCCTCCCCATGGTTATCATAGGTTCAAAACTCACAACAGAAAGGGTATTGAAATACAACGACCAATAAGGTAATGAAAATAAGCATCTTCTGGTTCCGGAGGGATTTGCGCCTCGAAGACAACACAGGTCTCGATGCAGCATTGAGGTCAGGAAACCCTGTCCTCCCGCTGTTCATCTTCGACACCAATATTATTGATGAATTGCCAGAGGATGATCCGAGGGTTTCATTCATTTACAATACTCTTTCGCAAATAAACAGAACCCTCAGCGACAGGGAAGGAAGCTCAGTGCTGGTTCTTAAAGGAGACCCTGTTTTATTATGGAAAAAGCTGACCCTCGATTATAATATCGCTGCAGTGTATCTGAACCGCGATTATGAACCCTATGCATGTGAACGGGACCGTAAAGTACAAGAAGTCCTTAGATCTGCCGGTATAAACATGTACAGTTTCTGCGACCAGGTCGTCTTTGAGAAGGACGACATTCTAAAAGCCGACGCTAAACCTTACACTGTATTCACTCCCTTTAAAAACAGGTGGATGCGAAAGTTCGTGGATGAAGGAATAAAAAAAGCCGGCCGCGGAGGTCCGGGATCCGGTAACTTTCATAAGTCTGTCTTCCGGTTTCCCGGTCTTAAAGAAACAGGATTCCGCCCGGGAACAGTTGAGGTCCGGCCGTATGATCTGTCGGTTATACCTTTTTACGACAGGTACCGCGATATTCCCGCTGCCGAGCGGACCAGCTATCTCTCACCTCATCTCAGGTTCGGCACAATAAGTATCCGTATGCTGGCACAAAAGGCTTTCAGCGAGAACCTCACCTTTCTCAATGAACTTATCTGGAGGGAGTTCTTCATGCAGATTTTGTATCATTTTCCGCAGGTTGTTACAGATAACTTCAGAACGGAATACGACAACATTGAATGGAGAAACGATGAGAAGGAGTTTGAGCGTTGGTGCAGGGGCGAGACGGGCTACCCGATTGTCGACGCAGGAATGAGACAGCTTAACGAAACAGGCTGGATGCATAACAGGGTGAGAATGATAACTGCAGGTTTCCTCTGCAAGCATCTTCTGACAGACTGGAGATGGGGTGAGGCATATTTTGCCAGGAAACTTCTTGATTACGAGCTGTCTTCAAACAACGGAAACTGGCAGTGGGCAGCAGGCACAGGCTGCGATGCAGCTCCTTACTTCAGGGTTTTCAATCCGGAGATCCAGCAGAAAAAATTTGACCCTGAATATAAATACGTGAAAAAATGGGTGAAAGATTTTGGAACATCAGGCTATCCTGACAAGATCGTTGAACACGATTTCGCCCGACAAAGAGCTGTCAGTACCTATAAGGCTGGTCTGAAAAAGAATATTTTTAAATAACCCTTTGAGTCCCTTTGTGCATGCCTTTGAGGTACTTAGTGGTTTTAAGCCCCCCGGGGGGCAAGCCCTGACGTTTATAGTCAGGGCTGGGGGTTATTTCCCGAAAAAGTGCATCTTCATAAACCTGATGAAGACCGGGAAGTCGGCTGGCATTGCCCCATGACCTCCCTCGTGCATATAATACCCGAGATCGTTGAGTATTGCCTCACCGGGAGCAGGCCATTTGTCTGTTTCAATCCCTTTCTTACCCAGGAGCTTCCACACAGGTTCTGCCGCAACGGCCGAAAGGAACTCTCCTTTAGGGTCGGACCAGTAATCGGTAAGGCCTGTCTGTAAAAGCAATGGCCGCGGAGCCATGAGTGCAACAAGCATGTGAGCATCGACGGGTGAACTGTTGAAGTCATCCTTGTAGTTTCTCCAGTTCCCTGCAAACTGGTAAAAATATCTTGTAGGGTGTGTCATGTGATCGATGTTCTCCCCATAATTCCTTCGTGAAAGAGCTGCGCCTCCTTCCCCTCCGCAGCTGGCAATGACCATACCGAAACGGTCGTCGCGGACTCCTGTCCACAGAACTGTCTTACCAAGCCTTGAGATTCCAAACACTGCAACTTTCCCGGCATCTATCTGCGAATCCGTTTCAAAATAATCCATCGCCCGGCTCAGTCCCCACGACCATGCCGAAATGGCTCCCCACTGATCTGGTGCAGGATAGGCAGTGTCGGGTCTGGAATAATAACTTCTTATTCCCAGTTTATACCCTTTTGCAAAATCAGGTTCTATGTCGCCGTAATAAATGGTCGCAAAACCTATCCCTTCTTCAAGGAACTGGGTTATGTTCATCCTTCCAAAGCCTCCGGTCCTGTTTACCGGAACCCTCTTTCCATCTCTTCCCCACATGGTTCCGGCCTTTATGCCCGGATCGCTGGCAATGGTGGCATTTGGAGAAAAGCTCAGGTTAAGGAACAGTGGCACCGGACCTTTTGCATCAGGGGGCAGATAGATCAGTATATCCATTTTGAAATCGGAAGTGTCTTTCGTAAAGTAAACCGTCACCTGCTTTCTCAGGGCTTTCCCCTCAAGCGCCAGAGTCCCTTTGTCAAAGACATTGAACGACATATCTTTCGGCTTTCCGGGGACTTTCCCATATTGGAATTCGTAAAAGAGATCCAGTATTTCCGGCCGGCGCTTTTTAAACCATTGTTTTTCATTTTTAACCTTTTGCCCGTTAAGCATTACAAGTGGATCGGGAAGTGTGTAATCACCAACTTTGTCCTCATCATAGTTTACGGGTACCCCGGCTACCATCCTGTTGACGCTTGCAGGCACATCCTGCGATTTAAGCATTGAAATCCAGGCAGTTACTGTTAACAGAATAACAAATGCCCTGATAATAAATAATTTCATCATTAAATGCTTTAATTTTTCTTAAAATTAACCATAATAGAATTATATTTTATTATTACTTCGAACAGTTTAAATAT
The DNA here is from genome assembly GCA_016936435.1 of Bacteroidales bacterium. Taxonomy (GTDB): domain Bacteria; phylum Bacteroidota; class Bacteroidia; order Bacteroidales; family VadinHA17; genus LD21. Next base: position 121 of record JAFGXX010000048.1, on the reverse strand, counting down.
CTTTAACATCTACTCAAAAAACAGATCTATGAAACCCACATGTTATTCCAGACACAAACAAGCATGAAAATAATTGTCGAAACATGTGGGTTCCATGTGACCATAAAAAATAAAATTATAT
>JAFGXX010000047.1 GCA_016936435.1 Bacteroidales bacterium | reverse complement strand
AATGCAGCCAGATGCACTCACAACTCACCACTCATCTCTCACCTCTATTTCCTATCTTTGCCAGATGCCCCTGAATCAGGATAATATATTACAGCAGCTACCGCATAAACCAGGTGTATACCAGTTTATAGATACTTCAGGTACAATCATATATGTGGGAAAGGCGAAAGACCTCAGGAAAAGAGTTTCTTCATACTTTTCCGGAAAGCAGACGGGAAAAACAAAAGTGATGCTCAACAGAGCTGCCTCGGTGAAACATATTGTAGTCGATAATGAATCAGATGCACTTCTGCTCGAGAATAACCTTATAAAAGAGCATCAGCCAAGATATAATATACTTTTAAAGGACGATAAATCATTCCCCTGGATATGTATTAAAAACGAGCATTTCCCCAGGGTCTTCAGTACCAGGAATACTCCAAAGGACGGTTCATTATACTTCGGTCCCTATACCTCGGCTCTGATGGTCAAAACACTGCTGGAACTTATAAGACAATTGTTTAAATTAAGAACATGTAGCTACAACCTCTCTGATGCAAATATTGCAGCCGGAAAATTCAGAGTTTGCCTCGAATATCACCTGGGCAATTGTAAAGGTCCATGTGTCGGATTACAGGATGCACAAGACTATGATGAGTCTGTCAGACAGATAAAGAATATACTCAGGGGAAATATCTCAACTGTACATAATCACCTTAAAACTTTGATGCTGAAATATTCCCGTGAAATGCGCTTCGAAGAAGCCCAGGTGATTAAAGAGAAAACGGAAATACTTGCAAAATTCCGGAGTAAATCTACCGTTGTCAATGCTTCTGTAAAAAATGCCGACGTGTTTGCTTTTGAACAGGAAGGAGGGAGCAGTTACGTAAATTATCTGAAAATTGTAGAAGGAGCTGTTGTTCAGACTTTTACGCTTGACCTTAAGAGCCGTATCGACGAAGAAAAGGAATCCCTGCTGGGCTTTGCCATAACCGAGATAAGACAAAGGGTATCAAGCGATTCGCGTGAAGTTATTGTACCTTTCAAACCGGATATTCTGCTGGCGGATATAAAATATACAATTCCCCAGAAAGGGGATAAACTGAAGCTTCTTGAGCTTGCAAAAAGAAATGCCGTTTATTATAAACTCAGCCAGAAAAAAAGGAGAGAAGAATTACCTGAAACCGACAGAACACGGAAAAACCTTGAGCAGCTTAAAAAAGACCTGCACATGACTGAAATGCCATTTCATATTGAATGTTTCGACAATTCAAACATTATGGGAACCAATCCGGTAGCAGCATGTGTGGTCTTCAGGAACACCAGACCCAGTAAAAAGGAATACAGGCATTTTAACATAAAAAGCGTATCGGGCCCCGACGACTTCAGCTCAATGGAGGAAATTGTTTTCAGACGTTACAGGAGGATGACTGAAGAACAAAAAACATTGCCACAGCTGGTAATAATAGACGGGGGCAAAGGACAGCTTTCTTCGGCAATGAAGAGCATAAGAAAACTAAACCTGGAAGAAAGAATAACTGTTATCGGGATTGCAAAGAAACTCGAAGAAATATATTTCCCCAGCGATTCCGTTCCTCTTTATCTCGATAAGAATTCGGTAAGCCTGAAAATAATCCAGCAGCTCAGAAACGAAGCTCACAGGTTCGGTATAAATTTTCACCGCGATAAAAGGTCTGCTTCAATGACCAGATCCGATCTCGACCGTATAAAGGGTATCGGACCAAAAACAAAAGAACTGCTTCTGAAAAAGATCGGATCGGTTGAAAAAATAAAAAAAGCAGCACCCGGGGATCTCAGTGATCTTATCGGGAGTAAAAAGGCAAAAATCTTAATGGAATTTCTTCAGAAGGAATAATTTATTAATGTGAAACAAAGGGGAAGATAAACTATTATAATCCTTTGTTAAACAATTAATTAAATTCTGACATCAGCTCTTTTAAAGTGGTTCAGAATTAAATATTTAACTGAATGCGGATGATGCCCCATGAATTTTAAAACTACAGATGGTGATTTTTCGACCAGGGCTGCTTTGTGTTCGAAAAACATGTATCGTCATGTTATTTATTAAATGCCATGATCATAAATCTTAAGGCAAACTTTTTAAATAAGCTGTAATTCCTGAAGCTTACTTTCCAGAAAATAACTTCCGTCAAGATGGATAACTTTCATACCTGCCGCCTTCCCTGCCCCGGCATTGGGTTCGAGGTCGTCAATAAAAAGACACTCTTCAGCTTTAAGCCTGAACCTTTCAAGAAAAATATTATAAATAGCCGGATCAGGTTTGGAACAACCAACCTCAGCAGAGATTATTCCTCCGTCGAAATGACTGAAAAATTCATACCTGCTTTTTGTAATACCAAAAAATTCAGTAGGGAAGTTTGACAGATAATACAGTTTAAAACCTGCCCTTTTTAACTCAGGAAGCAGTTTTACATTTGCCGGGAGAGGATGTATTATCTCATGGCAAAGATCGAACAGAGAGCTTATTTGTTCTTTTGTGAGAGTGGAGTCGGAGGTCATCAGCTCAATTGCCTCCGCATTTGTTATTTCGCCGTTATCGAGTCTCAGCCAGTGGCTGCTTCTGAATACCGAACCGACCATCAGCCCGGCGGTCTTTTCATCGTAACCGTGTTTTGTGAGAAATTCAAAGGGTCTCCAGCTGAGAAGCACGTTTCCCAGGTCGAAAACAATATTCCTGATCATCTCAGTGGTTTTTCATGCTTATAGGCTGGCCGGTAGCCTCCAGTACGTTCCACCAGAGTTCTCCCTCCACGTCGATTTTCTTTCTCTGGCGGACAGCCATCGGGATGGGAAGAAGGGTAAACTCATTATTCCAGTACCCGACCACAAAATCAGTTTTGCCTGCCAGGGCGGCATGAACTGCATTTTGCCCGAGAAGGCTGCAGAATTTACTGTCGTTGGGATTTGCGGGTGCGCTTCTGATGATATAACTGGGGTCGATGTACTTTATTGAATATGGAAAATTTTTAGCATCGAATTCTTCCTTGATCTTTTCTTTAAGAAAAACACCGATATCCTTATGTTTTACATTTCCTGAAGCATCCACTTCGCTCTCCCTGTTTTCAAAAAGATCCTGGCCTGCACCTTCGGCCACTACTACCACTGCATGATGTTTCGTTTCAAGGCGTTTGCGAAGTACTTTGAGGAAGCCCCTGGGGCCGTACAGGTCGAAGCTAATTTCCGGAACGAGAACAAAGTTAACTTCCTGTGTCGCAAGCGAGGCACTTGCCGCAATGAACCCCGAATCGCGTCCCATAAGCTTGACGATGGCAATACCGTTATATGCTCCCTGTGCTTCATTATGTGCATTCCTGATAATGTCGTTGGCTATCGAAAATGCAGTTTCGAACCCGAATGATTTCTGGATCAGATCAATATCATTATCAATAGTCTTAGGGATACCTGCCACGGCAATCTTAAGTTTTCTGTTCTGAATTTCCTGGTGGATGGCATGAGCTCCTCGCAAAGTCCCGTCGCCTCCGATACAGAACAGAACATTTATATTCATGATCTCAAGTGTATCAACAATTTTTTCCACATCCTGAACTCCGCGCGAGGTACCGAGAATCGTCCCTCCTGCATTATGGATGTCACTGACCATCTCGGGAGTGAATTCAATAACTTCATGATTGTAATCGGAAACCAACCCGGCATATCCGTATTTGAAGCCCATGATCCTGCTTATTCCATAACGGTAATACAGCTGGTTTACGATACTGCGAATCACATTGTTGAGTCCGGGGCATATCCCACCACAGGTAACGATTCCAACCTTTGTCTTGGCAGGTTCAAAAAAGATATTCTCTTTCGGGCCTGCCTTTTCGAATGAAACAGGTGTAACACCTGATTGCATACATGAATTGTAGTACGAAAGATCATTGTCGTATATGATCCTTTCGTTCTCATCAACAAATTTGTAAACAGGACTATCTTCTCTCTGACTTTGTTTCAAAGGGGAAACCACATTTCCTTTCCCGAGCACTGAAACAAGAAAATCCTCATATTTCATAATTACGATATTGATTTTTCAAAAGAACATTAATAACGCTTGTCTGATCAGGGCGTAAATAGTCTGTTTACTGCCCCGGGACAGCAAATTTAGTTAATTTTTTAAATGATAGGCAAATAAGAAATTGTAATGCCCGGCTAAAAAGCAGACGGCAGTGGCTTTGTGCCTCAGATTATTTTTTTAATCCTCCCTATAAGTCCGTTCTCGAGCATGACTTTAATTCCGTGGGGATGTGTAGGTGCAGAAGTAAGAACCTCTTTCACTTTACCTCCTGTCAGTTTACCTGTACGCTTATGTTCAGTAAGTTCAACCATCACTCCAATACCCGGCCTGACATCCGCTCTGCGTGTTCCGTCCATAATCTCAGAATAAATACTGTTCTTGAAATTCCCCATGTCATGAATTTGAGATCACAATGATAAAAATATTTCATCATGAATCTAGCTTAAAAATGGTTAAAAGCTGATTTTTTTTGACGGAAGGGATCTCTTCGGTTGTTTATCCTCTTGTACCTTTGACTTTTAGCTTTATGGCGTAAAAGCCCTTGCTTGCCGTAATAAACAGCGTTTTCAGGTTTTTCCCTCCGAAACATACGTTTGCTGTCCAGTTTTCAGGTACCGGGATGTTTCCCAGCCTTTTCCCTGTTTTGTCAAATACTGTAACTCCTTTTCCGGTAAGATAGAGATTTCCTTTCGAATCGATGGTCATACCGTCGGAGCCCATTTCACAGAAGAGGGTTTTCCCTGAAAGTGTAGCGTCGGGATTGACTGAATAAGACCAGGTTTTGTTTCCTCTTATATCAGCCACATATAGAGTTTTGCCATCGGGTGTTCCCACTATGCCGTTAGGCTGGATCAGATCGTCGGCAACAGGAATTATCTT
>JAFGXX010000236.1 GCA_016936435.1 Bacteroidales bacterium | reverse complement strand
TGTCTCATTTCCACCGGGCATTTTCCCCAGTTTTGAATCGAGAGAGGACAGATAATCACGCAGTATTTTATAGGCATCTTCGTCTATCTGAAAGAGTATTCCGCCGAGATTAATATTTATTGTCTTTTCCATTTTTCTGATGTTTAAGAAGTTTATAAATAATTATTTCCCGCGGATCAGTTTTACTGATTCAACAAGCTCTTCCCACGATTTGTCAAGGGCGACGAGGTATTGCTGTCCTTCCTTTGTAAGCTCATAATATTTCCTGGGGGGGCCCTGCTGAGACTCCTCCCACCGGTAGCTAAGTAATCCGGCATTCTTCTGACGTGTAAGAAGAGGGTATAGTGTACCTTCAACCACGATCACTTTTGCTTCCTTCAGCTCCCTGATGATATCACTGGCGTAACAGGAACCTCTCGATAATACCGATAAAATGCAGTATTCCAGGATTCCCTTACGCATCTGTGCTTTTGTGTTTTCAAGATCCATAATGATGTTTTTTAAATTTGACACTACTTAATCAGTCTTCCCGGCTGCATTTCAGAGATTCATGTTCTTTCTCACCTTTTCAAATTCTTCCTTAACAGCATCCTTTATATTGTGGATGTTTACGGGTTCTCCTTTCATCTCTATCTTCTGGGCGGTGGTTTTTGCTTCAGGGATCACAATATATAATATAAGGTAGATAAGGACCCCAATCCCACCCATCATGGCGAGAATGAAAAAAATTATCCTCACGATCCAGGGTTCCATGTTCCAGTATGCTCCCATTCCGGCGCATACCCCGCCGATGATCCTGTGATCGGGATCGCGGTACATCCTGTGATAGCCCGGAGAACTAAACTTTTCTTTTGCAGTCCGACCTTCATCGGTACCGAAATCTTCAGGAGTACCAAGAACGGAAATGGCATACCGGACATCCTCCATTGAGATCACATGCTTAAAAGTTGTCAGACGGGAACGGAAAATCTCCGCTATCCTCGACTCGATGTCAGACATTATTTCCGCTGAACTCTCTTCCATGGCAAAATGGATCCCGAGGTTCTTAAGGTACCTCTTCAGTTCTGCATAGGCATCCTCGTCGATATTGAACGACCAGCCTCCAAGATTGATGCTTACTGTAATTTTCATGGTGCTTTACAAATTTTACTACTATATTTTATTTACAACATGGCATGACAAAGATATAATATACAATAAGTACTATGCAATACATAGTAGTAAAAAAATCATAATAATTTAAAATAATTTTATAAATATCATATAATGAATAAGATATCTCTCCATATATTGTTTAGCTATTAAAGCTTAAAAGCTCTACAAAAGATTATTTTTATTTTTAATCAACAAATAGAGTTATTTGTATCAGAAGATCAGAATATGTATTTTTAATGAAAATGAATTCGATGAAAAAACCAGTACGGAAGCTGGTAATGCTCTGTCTCATTTATTCATCTGCCATGACATTTGCTTTCGCGCAGGATGTGGCGGTGCTTAAGATATGGGATAAAGCGCCTCATAACGCCTTTACTGACCTGATTCGCTACCGTAACTGGTTTTATTGTTCTTTCAGGGAAGCGCCGGGTCATGTTCCCCGTGACGAGGCAGGAAACGGAAAGATAAGAATTCTGAGATCCAGGGATGGTATTGTCTGGGAGTCTGCAGCTCTTCTCAGCAGCGGAAAGTATGATCTTCGTGATCCCAAACTATCAGTGGCACCGGGGAAAAAACTGATGGTCACAATGGGAGGTTCGTATTATGTCAACGGAAAGATTATTGACCTTATGCCTCATGTGACTTTTTCAGATGACGGAGAAAAGTTTAGTGGCCCTTTTCCGGCAATTGTGGATGAACAAGTCAGGACTCCGAACGACTGGATATGGAGGGTGACATGGAAGGGGGATAAAGGTTATGGTGTGGTTTATCAGCCACAGTCCGAAGGAAATACGATCAGACTCCGGTTACTGCAGACCGATGATGGCATTTCTTACAGTCTGGTGACGGATCTTTCACCGGATTCTCTGCCGAATGAATCAACCATAAGGTTTGATAAAAACGACAATATGCTGATCCTTGTACGGCGTGAAGGTGGTGCAGGGGGTTTACTGGGAGAAAGTGAGCCTCCCTACACTGACTGGAAATGGACAAAGCTGGGATACAGGCTCGGGGGGCCAAATTTCCTGATTTTAAAAAACTCACTGCTTTGTATCGGAACGCGTCTTTACGCACCGGGAGGAAACAGGACCGTGGTAAATGTAACCACACGAAACGGAAAGATACTTAAACAGGTTGAACTTCCCAGCGGGAACGACACCAGCTATCCGGGCATGCTCATACACAGGAAAATGTTGTGGATCACATATTATTCGGGTCATGAGGGGAAGACTTCTGTATACCTTGCGAAGATCAGGATGAAGGATCTGTAGGAAATCTTTCATCCGGCTTTGCTACGATTTTCCCTATATTTATCCAAATTTTCACCTATGAAGAAATACAGGTGGGGTATTCTTGCCCCGGGAAAAATGTCGGCCAAATTCACAAAAGGAATACAGCTGTTTGATAATGCAGAACTTTACGCCGTAGGTTCAAGAGACGCCTCAAGAGCTGAGAAATTCGCAAAGGATTTCGGGTTTAAAAAATATTATGACAGCTATGAGAAACTGGCTGCAGATCCTGATGTTGAGATCGTGTACATTGCCTCTCCCCATTCACATCATCGTGAGCAAACTCTCCTTTGTCTTAGGAAGGGGAAAAACGTGATCTGCGAAAAGGCTTTCGGCCTCAATGCCCGTGAAGTTAACGAAATGATAAGGGAAGCGAAGAAACAGGATCTTTTTCTTATGGAAGCTCTCTGGCCTCCCTTCCAGCCTTTTTACAAAAAAGCCGGAGAAATACTGAATTCCGGGGTGCTGGGAAAGCCCCTCCATCTTCACGGCTATTTCTCGTTCATTCCTCCCTACGATCCCCTCGACAGAAAATTCAACCTTGACCTGGGAGGGGGCTCCCTTCTCGATATCGGGATATATCCGGTAATTGATGCGCTGACTTTCCTGGGTGTTCCGGCAGGAATAAAAGCTTCTGCAACATTTTCTCCTACCGGTTCCGAGGAGTCGCTGAGCGCTGTCTTCAGTTATCAGGGAGGAGAGATGGCAACAATTTACAGTTCATTCAGAACAAATGTAGGCATCGGATGCGATATACTTTGCGAAAAAGGGAATATGACAGTTACCAGGGGCCGTGACATGAGCCAGAAGGTTATTTTAAGCCTTCACGGGGAGCAAGAACAGGAATATACTTTCAATCCCCCGGCAATGGGATACCACTGGGAGGCTGAGGAGGTAATGCGCTGTCTGGATGAAGGATTGAAGGAAAGTCCTGTCGTCCCCCTTTCGTTCAGCCTCGACCTTATTAAAACACTCGACAGGATCAGGGAAGCTGCAGGGATAAGATTCCCCGCAGATGATAATTAAAACTTCGGATGACCTGTGAGTCAGTTCGCTCCAAAAAGGCAAAAAAATGACTGATCATGGTTCAGATATTTTAAGTGAAGGTGCATTTTACAGAAAAAAATTCTTTCTCAGTATCCTGATCCCTTCAATTTTTGTGGCTCTGATGTGGCTCGTCAAAGCTGTTGAACTGCTGTTTGACCTCGACATATCGCGACTCGGCATTTATCCTCTGCAGGTCAGAGGTCTTCCCGGAATTGTCACTTCACCCTTTATCCATTCCGACCTTAAACATCTCTTCAACAATTCTCTTCCTCTTTTCCTGCTTGCCGTTGCGCTATTTTTTTTCTATTCTGAAGTAGCCCTGAAAGTGTTCAGTCTTACATATCTTATAACCGGATTGTTTGTTTGGCTTGGGGGCCGGAATGCATGGCACATTGGCGCCAGCGGACTGGTTTACGGTCTTGCATCTTTTCTTTTCTTCAGCGGGATCATAAGAAAATATTACAGGCTCATTGCACTCTCCCTGCTCATAGTATTTCTTTACGGCGAAATGGTGTGGGGCATTTTCCCGGGAGTATATCAGAATGTGTCGTGGGAATCGCATATGCTAGGAGTCTTTTCAGGCATATTCCTGGCGGTGTTCTACAGAAAGGAAGGGCCTCAGGCTCCTGTTCAGATATGGCCTGATGATGAGGAAGAAGAAGATACGGGGCAGGAGGAAGAAGACCGTGGTAAAAATTTAAATAAGCAGAATCCTCCTCCTGCAGATTACAACCTATAATTGGTATATAGGACAGAAAGAAGTTAATTTGTGAAATGGACCTGTCGGTAATTATTGTAAGCTACAGAGGCTGGCAGAAATTGTCGAATTGCCTTGAAGCCCTGGAGAAATTCACTCAGAGCTCTTTCAGCATGGAAGTAATAATTGCCGATAACCATTCAAATGACGGTAAGATTGAAGAATTTGAAAAAAGATTTACCAGCTTCAGATTTTTAAAAAGCGATGTAAACGGAGGTTTTGCCTATGGGTGCAACCGGGGTGCAGAAGCGGCCTCGGCAGATATCCTGATGTTTCTCAACCCCGACACCATAGTATCCGAAAAGGAGATCGTCAGGCTGATGCAGAACACTAACCAGACAAGAGGTTACGCAATCATATCCTGCAGGCAGATCCGGGAGGACGGAAGGGAAATGAGTGCATACGGCAGCTTCCCCGGATTATCATTCCCGGAAATCATCCGTAAGCGCAATATTAATGCTGTATCGTACCCCGACTGGGTTTCCGGATCACTGATGATGATGAGTAAGGAAACCTTTTTCAGAATGGAGGGATTCGACGAAAGTTACTGGATGTACTATGAGGATGTTGACATGTGCAGAAGGGTCAGGGATGCAGGAGGTGAGATAGTGTTTTTCAATGATATTACGATCAGGCATGATCACGGAGGAAGTTCCAGAATAAACCTCAGAACCACGGCTATTACAAAATCTGAAGTCCAGGCTTCCCGTCATCTTTATATTCAAAAACATGTGACAGGATATAAGAAATTCTTTCTTCATTCAATAACCATAATTGACAACCTTCTGACAGGGATTATCGCAGCTGTTGCCGGTATGATCTTGTTCTTTATACCGAAGCTTTTTGTAAGAGTATTAGTCCTGGTGCAACTTGCATGCTATTATGGAGGTGTTCTCACGAGACGGTCATGGGTGAGCCGCAGGTCAGTTCTTTATCAGCAACTCTCCGGAAAATAATACCAGATTATTGCATTGCAACGATCTGATTTATCAGGTTTTATGACTTTACCGGGCAGGGCATCCACCGGAGGGTAATTAGGTTTTGAAACATTTTTGCTATTTTCAGGGCGCTAACAAATAAGCACACGATGAAAACAGACTACAGTTTGAAACCGGAGGACCTTGTTAAACAGTTAAACAGTTTCTGGGAACTCTCCGGCCGGAAAATTGAACTTATTGAACAGTCCTATGATGAATCGAAAGGCTCCCCTGTTTTCACGGCAGGGGGTCAATATACAACCCGGGGATGGACAGAATGGACCCAGGGTTTTCAGTTCGGGTCAGCCATACTGCAGTATGATGCTAGCGGCGATGAAAGAATACTGGCCTATGCCAGACGAAAGACAATCGAGAAAATGGCTCCCCATGTAAGCCATACCGGAGTACATGACCATGGCTTCAACAATGTGAGTACATACGGGAACCTCCTGAGGCTTATGAATGAAGGGAAGATACCCTTCAACGAATGGGAGAAGGAATTTTATACTCTCGCCCTGAAGATTTCAGGAGCTGTACAGGCATCGCGCTGGACTCCGGTAAGGGACGGAGGATTCATACATTCGTTCAATGGTGCACATTCACTTTTCGTAGATACCATCAGATCGTGCAGGTCGCTCGTCGTGAGCCATCTTCTGGGTCATGTTTTCCAGGGCGAAGGCGATAAAAGTATCAACCTGCTCGAGCGAGCAATAAATCACATTAAAGCAACAGCCACATGGTCAGTTTATTACGGTGAAGGCCGTGATATTTATGATGTATGGGGCAGAACCGCCCATGAGTCTATATTCAATGTCAGGGACGGAAATTACCGTTGTCCCGGCACACAGCAGGGATATTCGGGATTTTCGACCTGGACGAGAGGGCTGGCATGGGCGATGTGTGGATTTGCAGAACAGCTTGAATGGCTCGACACGGCCAGGGATAATGATCTGGATGCCTTAGGAGGGAAGGAAGTTATTTCTGGTATTATGCTGAAAGCTGCGAGAGCAACCTGTGATTTCTATATCGACAATACCCCTTCCGACGGAGTACCATACTGGGATACAGGTGCACCCGGACTTGTGAAGATGGGTGATTATCTCTCAAGACCATCTGATCCATATAATTCATACGAGCCTGTCGACAGTTCTGCTGCTGCGATAGGATCTCAGGGCCTGCTGAGGCTGGGGCATTACCTGATCATGAAGGGAAATACCGGCGAAGGTGAAAAATATTTCCGGGCAGGTCTGACCGTGATCAGGACACTCCTTCGGGAACCTTATCTTAGCTTCGATCCCTCGCATCAGGGTTTATTGCTTCATTCAGTTTACCATCGCCCGAACGGGTGGGATCACGTTGCGGGAGGAAGCCTTATCCCGAACAGCGAATCGAGCATGTGGGGCGACTACCACATCAGGGAGGTATGTCTCTATATTCAGAGAATAGTAAACAATGAAAGTTATTACACATATTTTAATCATCTGCTAAAATGACGACAGCAGCTTTTACAGATCTGTCAAGGCTCTGTATACACACCATCACAACAAAACCCTGGAATATAGAAGCAGCTGCCCGTAATTATTCTTCGAAGGGTGTTAAAGGGATAACGGTGTGGCGAGACACACTGGCCGGCAGGGACATAAGGAAAACAGGGAACATGCTCCGCGATTCGGGGTTAAAGGCAGTGTCGCTGTGCCGTGGAGGTTTTTTCCCTTCAAAGGATAGAGAGAGGCGTCGTAATGCAATCGACGACAACCGCAGAGCAATAAATGAAGCTTTTGAACTTGGGACGGACCTTATTGTACTTGTATGCGGGGCCGACCCTGCACAGTCGCTGGAAGACTCACGCAGACAGATACATGACGGTATTGCAGAAGTCCTTCCTGATGCTTGTGCCGCAGGAGTAAGGCTTGCAATAGAACCTCTTCATCCAATGTATGCCGATACAAGATCGGCTATTAACACTATAGCTCAGGCAAACGATATGGCTGAATCGCTGAAATCTCCTTTTGCAGGCGTGGCTGTTGATGTATATCATCTGTGGTGGGATCCCCTGCTGGAAGCGGGAATTGAAAGATGCGGCCGTAACGACAATCTGTTTGCTTTTCATATCTGCGACTGGAAATCACCTACTGTCGATATTCTGAATGACCGCGGACTGATGGGCGAGGGCTGCATACCCTTAAGGAAGATAAGATCGTGGGTGGAAGAAGCGGGATTTAACGGTTTCGTTGAGGTTGAGATATTTTCGGATATATGGTGGAAGCAGGATCAGACGATGTTCCTGGAGAAAATAGTTACAGCTTATAAAGAACATGCATAATATAAAAACGATGAAACAGCACAGAGTAGGTATTATTATGAACGGAGTCACCGGCCGTATGGGGACGAACCAGCATCTGCTAAGGTCGATAAATGAAATAATAAGGCAGGGAGGCGTGAAATGCGGTCCCGGCGAAACAATAATGCCCGACCCGGTTCTTGTGGGAAGGGATGAAAACAAACTCAGAAAACTGTGTGATATGACAGGTATCACGAAGATGAGCACTGATCTCGATGAAGTTCTGAGAGATGAATCAAACATCATTTATTTTGATGCACAGACAACCGGCAGAAGAGCTGACGCAGTGAAAAAAGCGATACAGGCAGGGAAGCACATATATTGTGAAAAACCTGTGGCAAACAGCACGGATGTCGCAATGGAGCTTTACCGTCTGTGCCAGGCTGCGGGTTTGAAGCATGGAGTTGTTCAGGATAAGTTATGGCTTCCCGGAATAGTCAAGCTGAAGAGGCTTAAGGAACAGGGTTTCTTCGGAAAGATACTTTCGGTGCGCGGCGAATTCGGATACTGGGTTTTTGAAGGCGATACCATCCCGGCTCAACGGCCTTCGTGGAATTACAGGAAGGAGGACGATGGCGGGATAATCATCGACATGCTGTGTCACTGGCGCTATGTTCTCGACAATGTATTCGGCAGTGTTCGTTCGGTATCATGTCTTGGGGCAACGCATATCGGCGAAAGGGTAGATGAAAACGGGAAACGTTATAAATGCACCGCCGATGATTCGGCATACGCAACTTTTCAGCTTGAGGGAGACATAGTTGCGCATTTCAACTCATCATGGACAGTCAGGGTACGCCGCGATGACCTGCTGACTCTTCAGGTTGATGGTAGCAGGGGATCGGCCGTTGCAGGGCTCAGGGAGTGTTATATTCAGCATTATGGCAATACTCCCAAGCCTGTGTGGAATCCTGACATAGCCCAGCCAATCGATTTCTATGGTGGCTGGTCGAAGGTCCCGGAGCAGGAGCTTTACGACAACGCTTTCAAGGTGGAGTGGGAACTGTTCCTGAAGCATGTTGTCAAAGATGAACCATTTCAGTGGACCCTGCTTGAAGGAGCGAAAGGTGTTCAGCTTGCAGAAAAAGGCATTGAGAGCTGGGAAAAACGTTGCTGGATAGATCTTCCTGAATTATCATAGCAGTCTGTTTGCATTTACGCTCAAATTATTACCTTTAAGGCCTGAAATCCGGATTGTCGTACCTGATAAAAGCTGATTAAGGATGAACAGTAAACCTGTAGCAGTCATTACAGGCGCCAGCAGGGGAATTGGAAGGGCAGTAGCTCTTTCACTTGCATCGGAGGGTTATGATATTGCTGCAATAGCCCGTTCCGTCGACAGTGAAGGAATGGAGATCCTCGCTGAAGGGGTCGCAAAGGCCGGCGCCGAATTCTTCCCGATAGGTCTTGATATATCATGCACCACCTGTCAGACCGAAGTTGTAGCAAATATTCTTGAACGTTACGGCAGGATCGACTTCCTGGTAAACAATGCGGGAGTTGCCCCGCTTCAGAGAAACGACCTTCTTGAAATGACGGAAGAGAGTTACGACCGGGTTCTCAGTATCAACCTGAGGGGTCCTGTATTCTTTGCCCAGAAGACTGCAAAGGAGATGATCTGGCTTAAACAGCAGCTATCTGATTATAAACCTGTTATAGTTTTTATTACATCAATATCGGCCTATATGACCTCCATCAACAGGGCTGAATATTGTTTATCAAAAGCCGGACTGAGCATGGCAACGGCGGTGTTTTCACACAGGCTTGCAGAAGAAGGCATAAAAGTCTACGAGCTACGCCCCGGAATAGTCCAGACTGACATGACAATCAAGGTTAAAGATAAATATGACAAACTCATCCAGGAAGGTCTGATTCCCCAGAACAGATGGGGTGTGCCTGAAGACATTGGAAAGGCTGTGGCTTCACTTGCGCGTGGCGACTGGGACTTTTCCACAGGGATGATATTCGAGGTTAGCGGCGGGATGAACATGCGCAGGTTCTGATAAGCAATAAATCAACTCGGATTTAAAATATTGACAACTGCTTTGGCAGCAGAAGCCTTAGCCAAGGGTCCTTTGCCAACTGCCCTTTGCCAACTGCCCTTTGCCAACTGCC
>JAFGXX010000235.1 GCA_016936435.1 Bacteroidales bacterium | reverse complement strand
GTTTAAGGTTTAGGGTTCATCGATATTCATGATACTTAAACTACGATGAGACGACACAGGTCTCTTAAAGGCCTGTGCGATTGTAAGAGAATAGAATGCTACATGAATTTCTCTCTTTTCTGAAGGTTGAAAAGACCCGCAAGCAGGAAGATCAATGTTCCGGTAAGAAGTATGATCCTGTTTTTCATGGTTATCAGGGCCCAGGTTGTTTCATTCACATCATAGGCAGGTTCGAAAGGATTGAGGAACACATTCCACTGGCTTTTTCTGAGAGGATCCTCGAGGATCATGAAGAAGATCCCGAAAATGATCATCACTACGGCTGTACCGTTTCCGTTCCTGATCGCAGTCGAAAGCATGAAGGCCATCATCCCGAGGAATATGACCGGTACCATAACCTGGGCAGTCATTATGCCGGATCGGAATTTTACTATCAGCACCGACGACAGGAATGTGAACAGGAACATAATTAAAAAAGTAATGATGAAGATCAGGATGAGTCTTACCAGCCATACTTTATATCTGTAGTTCGGGATGCCGAAAAGGATCTCAATTGTTCTTGCGTCCTGGTCATTCTGGATACCGAAGACTGAGGGGTAGAAGACCAGGAGAATGCCTGAAAATATGAATATCCCGTACAGATCCTGCATCCTTGAAACGTTCGTCGAAAAAACATGTATAAGCGAGAGTCCTATGTAGAAAGCCAGGGAACCTGCCAGGAACCAGATAAATTTGTTTGCGAAAATGATCTTGAGATTATAAACGATCATTTTACGAACCAGGATGAAGTAGCTGTATAATTTGTTGCTTCTCATATCTCAGCAGCTTAGGTTGTTGTTTTTTTTCTCAGCAGCCACAGATAGGCATCCTCAAGATTGGGTAAAGCTGCTTTTGCATTTATGTGAGGTTTCATTTCGGAGATAACCCTTACTCTTACGAAGCCCCCTTCGGTCATGTGATGAACTACAAGGTGTTCTTTAACAAAGTCGTTGAATTCGCCGGCCGGGATGTTAAACTGCCATACATGGCCTTCAGCTTCATGTGTCATGTCGACAGGCTTACCGAGGTATTTCAGGCTTCCCTTATTCAATACCGCAACCTGGTTACACGAACTGGAGATATCTTCAATAATATGGGTTGAAAAAATTACCACTCTTTCGCGGCTCAGCTCCACAAGCAGATTTCTGAATCTTATCCTTTCGCGGGGATCCAGGCCGGCAGTGGGTTCATCAACGACCAGTATCCTTGGAAGATGGAGTAATATCTGGGCTATCCCCATCCTCTGTTTCATTCCTCCGGAGTATGAGCTTATCTTTTCGTGACGGCGGTCTTCCATGTGAACAGCCTGCAGCACATAGGTAACTCTTTCCTCACGTGCCTTTGCATCGATGATGTTCTTGAGCATTGCCTGGTAATGGAGGTATTCATGTGCTGTCATGTTTTCGTAGCTTCCGAATTCCTGGGGAAGGTATCCGATAAGTCCCTGGAGCTCTTCCCTCTTTTCCTGGGTGTCAAGCCCGTTGATCCATACCTTGCCGTAACTTTGTTCGAGAATTCCGCAGATTATCCTCATAAGGGTTGTCTTGCCCGCTCCGTTTGGTCCGAGCAAACCAAACATACCATTGCCGATGTCCATACTTACACAACTGAGTGCCTTGAAAGGTTTTTTCCTTTTACCTATTAGTGGCACTGCTGCGACAATTTTGTATATGGTTTTTCTCAGGCCCCTGAACCTTCCCTCCAGTCTGTAGATGTCGATATTTTCCCTGTTGAGTTTCTGCCCCGTTGTATAAATAAATAGAGCTGCGAACCACACAACAGCAAGTATCAGTACTACCACAATATTGTCCCATTTAAGCTGGAAAAAGACAAGATTCAGCAGCGGGATTATCCAGAATACAATGAAATCGGCAACAGGAATTATTTTCTTAAGAAGCCGTGATTTTCCGTCCCGGGTCATTTCGGTAAAGAGTTCCCTTAACTGCATCCATATTGCTGAAATGAAGAACCAGCATCCGATGCTGAAGAGAAATATCCATAAGCCCTTGTGCAGATAGAAATAAGTAAAGTAGATCAGGAATCCAAACACCGGCAATTCCCAGGCAACGTCGATCATATCGCTCCATGTCCTGTAATGAGTGTTAAGTCCCAGTTTCTCACGTATCAGGGCTCCTGCTTTCCATTCCCTCGACCATCGGTTTTCCCTTTCATATATTTTGACAAGGCTTTGAATTCGTATATTAACGGATTCGTTGGCTGAAATCACTGTCTCCCTGGCTTTCCGGAGGCTGTTCATAATGAACCATGTTGAAGCAGGGACAAGGACAATGGCGAGGATTGTTGTGATAAGCTTCCAGATGAATTTATCGACAGAAGTGTATATCAGGAATATTATAAGCGCAAATATCGCCATTTGTATGATCCTGTTTCGCCAGCCCAGTGATTTGAACCATTCCAGTGCATTTTCAAGGCCCGAATAGAATGTAGGAATAAAGATCAAAGTCAGCAGGGTGCTCAGCGACAAACCTCCGATAACCGTAATTGCGAACGAAGCCCCGATAACTGACACATATTCTGCTTTGCCCATGGCCAGGGGTAACATTGCAACAATGGTGGTGAGGGCTGTGATCATAATCGGCCTGATCCTGGCAACGCCGGCCGTCATCAGTGCTCTTGACCTCCGGAAGCCCCTTTTGCGGAGGATATTTGTATAGTCAATGAGGATGATACCATTATTTACGACTACACCCAGCAGGATAAGAAGTCCCATAAGGGTATTGGCGTTTATAAGCGAATTACCGGTAAGAATAAGTCCGATAAGTGCACCCAGGGCCGCAAGTGGTATGCTGAACAGGAGAACAAACGGCAGGGTAAGTGATTCAAAAACTGCTGCCAGGATCATGTAGATAAGCAGGAAAGCTATACCGATAAGCTTGTAAAACTCGGTAAACTGATCTTCCTCCTGAATTACCTCCACTGCAATGCCTGCAGGGATATTCATTCCGTTAACTATTGACTGTATCTCTGCCCGTGCTCCTTCAAGAAGGTCCTTTGAAGACTTGATCTCGTCGGTGAAACTATATGTTACTGTTACCCTTTTTTCCTGATTTTCCCTGTGGATGTTACCCATGCCATAAGAAAAGATAATTCCTGCCAGTTCCTCCATCTCCATCACAGCGCCTGAAGCGTTGCTGACTTCAAGCTTTTTCAGGTCGTCTATTGTTTTTTCGGTATTTTCTTCTTCCAGTGAGTCGGCTGTTGCATATTTTATTATTATGTCGTACGATTCGGCACCCTGTTTGAAGGTTGCCCCTGAAGAATATTCCCGTCCGAAAGAATTCAGCGACGACGCAAGATTCATGAGGGTGAAATTGTTGCGACCAATATAGTCCATATCGAAGTGAAGCTGTACCTCCGGCTTATTATCCTGAACATTAACGTTAACACGTTCTATGGTTGTGAGTTCATCGATATATGTTTCTATATCGTCGGCCAGGTTTTTCATTTCGTCGAAATTCTGACCTTTTATGAGCACACTTTCGGAAGATGAGCCAATACCCAGCATGTTCATAAAACCTTCTCCGGGATTTACCGTTTCCATTCCGCTTCCTCCTCCTGTGAATCCTCCGCTTGTTGAGACATCATCCATGCTGATCTCAGCAGTGCTGATATTTTTGATCCTTTCGGAAATATCATTTTTTATTTCAGGAAGGCTTCTCTTGCTTTCTTTGTCCCAGTTTTCCTTCAGACTGATGGTTACCGTCGCCTGTTCTTCCTCGATACGGCTTGTAAGGTCCTCCTTTTCAGCCAGTGATTCGAGCCGTGACTCAATTTCGGTCACTACTGCGTCGGTTTTTTCGAGAGTAGATCCCGTGGGCATCGTGACACTGAGCCTGAAATCGGGAGTGTTGATCTCCTGGGTAGTGCTCAGACTCACGGTAAGGCTTATCAGAAGGGCAGCGAAAAAAAGAGTCAGGGTTCCAAGTATCGTGGTGGCAGGTTTCCTCATGCTGGCTTTCAGCACCATGTAGTATATCTGGATCAGCCTGTCGTGTATTGACAGTCTTTTGAATATTTCCGTATTACCTCCCGACTGACCTGACAGCAGGAAGTTTGTTGCCATTGGAATAAAGATAAGAGCCACACATAGAGAAACAAGTAGTGTTGAAATTATAGAGACCCCGATGTTTTCCCCGATGATCTTAACCAGAAAATTTGAAGTAAAAAGAAAGGGCAGGAAAACAGCCGTTGTTGTAAGGGTGGCGGCGAAAATAGCTTTCCATACCTCCCTTGTTCCCTGTTTGACCGAGGAGGTATAATCCTTCCCTGTCCCCGATAGTCGATAAATATTCTCGAGAACCACTACCGAATTGTCGACCAGCATCCCGATAGCAAGGGCTATACCTACCAGGGTTAGACTGTTTAGTGATATGTCCCTGGCATAGAAGAAGTTGAATGCAATATAAACAGAGACGGGTATAGAGACTGCAATGACAGTGACAAGTTTAATGTTACGGAGGAAAAACCACAGGATAAGAACGGCGAGAACAGCGCCTGTTATTGCCAGGTTTATTATCTGGTCGATATTTTTCTCCATTGTTTCCGCACTGTTATACTGTACGGCTATTTCAATTCCTTTAGCAGCAAGATCCCTGTTGATCCTGTTCACCTCGTCGAGAGCGTCGTGTGAAAGCTGAATAAGGTTTGCCTGGTTATCATTCACAAGGTTCATGGTGACGGCGTCCATACCATTCACCCTGCTGTAGGAAGTTTCTTCCTTGACACCGTAGAAAATTTCAGCTATGTCCCTCAGGAGAATAGGACCCTGCTTTTTTACAATGATGCTTCCTATTTCACGAACGTCGGTATATTCGGAAGTAACATTTACGAAATATTCATTGTTTCCATCTACAACTTTTCCTGCAAAAGTTTTATCCCTGCCATTGTTGTTGAGCAGACTGCTTATCTGATTAGGAGTTATTCCGATAGCCTCGCAGGCTTTCTCGTCGAGCCGGACTTCTATTGAGTTTTCCTGTCCGCCATAGACCTGTACTCCTGCAATGCCGTCGATGTTCTCAAATTTAGGCTTTATCTCACGGTCCGCTATATTGCGTATTCTGTCGACGCCTCCTTCTCCTCTTATCTGCAACGACATGAACTGGTTTGTCATTTGTTCGAGGTCTACCTTTATCACGTTGATAATAAAGTCGTCGGGGATGGAACCTCTTACTATGTCTATTTTTTCCTGTAGTTTGAGATTTGCATATTTCAGATCGGCATTCTGGGTGAAATAAATCGTTATTGTGCCATAACGTGAGGTGATATTTGATTCTATCTTTTCTACATTATCCAGTGTTCCGATAGCTCCTTCGATCGGTATAACAGCCTGCGATTCAATATAGGAAGGATCTGTTTCAAGCATGGTGCCTACCTGCACGATCATACCCGGCAGCTGGAAATTGGGTATCAGCTCCATTGACAGGTTTTTGTAGGATATATAGCCAAGCATTGACAGCCCCAGGAAGAGCATGCTGATCAGGATCCTTCTCTTTAAAATGAAATCCATTCTTGCCTTGTTAATTATTTGACAGGTTCAGAAACCGGTTTACCTATTCCTCTCAGGTAAGCGCTGAAAGAATCAAGAACCCAGTAAACTGAAGGTATAATTATCAGTGTGAGAAGGGTTGATGAGAAGAGACCTCCTATTACAGCGAGTGCCATCGGCGATCTCAGTGAAGCGCTTTCCCCGATCCCCAGAGTAAGGGGCAGAAGCGCCAGTATGGTTGTGAGACTTGTCATCAGGATAGGTCTGATACGTTGTGATCCTGCTGCAATAACGGCTTCTCTTTTGTTCATGCCTGATTCCCGGAGCTGATTTATCCTGTCAATATATATTATTGCATTGTTGACAGCTATTCCGCCCAACATTATTATTCCGATATATGCCATCATATTCAGCGGTTTCCCGAGCAGGAAGAAAGTAAGAATAGTACCTACTCCTGCAAGAGGAATGGTAAGCATTATAATAAAAGGCTGGATGACGGATTCAAACTGTGCAGCAAGGACCATGAATACCAGCACAAGTGAGAGTATAAGTGCAAAGGTGAGATTTGAAGTTGATTCTTTTCTTTTAATCTCTTCCCCTGTGAATGTCATCTTGTAATCGGGAGGCAGGCTTATCACTTTAAGGGATTCACCGGCATCTTTTACAACTCTGTCGAATGCTGTTCCGGGTGAGACCATTGCGTAGACGTAACTTGTGCGTGACTGGTTTCGCCTGGTGATTTCACGGGGAGTCACTACTTTCTGTATTGTCGCCAGTTCGCTCAGAGGTACCCTGACATTTCCTGCAGTTATCATCAGGTCGTTAAGCTGGCTTAGTGAGATATCACCGAGACTTATTGTGATGTCCTTGAGTTCACCGTCTTTATCAAAATTTCCTGCTGAGGAACCCTGGAGGTAACTTCTTATCTGTGATACTATGTTTTCAACCGAAGCACCGTAATAGCTTGTCCTGAACCGGTCGATAGAGACCTCCACTTCGGGTGTGCCTTCATCCATCGATGTGGTAAAGTTATATAGTCCCTTGTTATTTTCAAGTATGGAACGGGCCTGTTTAAGGATATTCTCAAGCTCAGTGTAATCTTCTCCTGCAATTTCAAGGGCAAATGGCGATCCGCTTGTTCCCAGTGATGCCTGCAAAGCGCTCTCTTCCCTCGAAAATGTCACCTCGAGGTCCGGGACCTCTTTCAGGTAACTCTGTATCATGGTAATTGCATTTTCAGTTTCACCGGCGAATTCATTTTTCAGAATTACCTTGAGAGACGCCGTATTTTCACCCCTTGCCGATTCTGTCTGGCCTGATGAAGAGGTGTTGTCTTCACCTGACTGGCTGTAAATGAGAAAGATTTTTTCTCCCATCAGCTCTCTGATTATCTCTTCTGTCTTTACAGCTGTTCCGAATGTCCTTTCCAGGCTGGTTCCTTCAGGGAGCCTTAGTTCTACTGTGAATTCAGCCGACTCCGATCTCGGCATAAATTCACTTCCCAGACCGGGAACAAGCAGTGCAGTTCCGGCCAGGAGGATCACAGCGCCCAGGATTACCAGGTTCCTTTTATCAATAACTTTTTCAAGGATCCTTGTATACCAGTTAAAACGTATCGGAGCTGTCAGCTTTCCCTTTTCACTATTTCCGGCGAAAAATACAGAAACAAGCATGGGAATAACAAGCAGGGCTACCAGCAGCGATGAAAGGAGCGAAAAGGCAACTGTCCAGGCCTGGTCACGGAACAATTCACCTGATGCTCCCTGAAGATAAACGATCGGAAGAAAGACGACGATAGTTGTAATGGTGGCTGCCACTATCGCTCCGCCTACCTGCCCGGTCCCTTTTATCACAGCTTCCTGCAGGTTCATTCCTTCTTCGCGATACCTTGTTATGTTTTCCAGTACCACAATAGCATTGTCGACAAGCATACCTGCTCCAAGGGCAAGTCCTCCCAGAGTCATAATGTTGAGGGTGAGATTATTGAAGTACATCAGGTTGAATGTCGCTATTATCGATACCGGTATGGCTATACTTATAACAAGGGTGGTCCCGAGTCGTCGGAGGAAGATGTATAACACGAATACCGCCAGCAGGATGCCAAGCAGCAGAGTGTTTTTTACCTCAC
This sequence comes from Bacteroidales bacterium, assembly GCA_016936435.1. GTDB lineage: Bacteria > Bacteroidota > Bacteroidia > Bacteroidales > VadinHA17 > LD21. The sequence continues at coordinate 35,281 of JAFGXX010000235.1, read as the reverse complement.
CGATGGCATTGTCGATATATTTTCCCTGATCGAGAACCTTAATGAATTCATAACCCGGCAAAGCACGTGTCATTGTGGCTATTGCCTCCTCCAGGCTTTTAACCGCATCGACGGTATTGTACTTGGGTTCTTTGTATACAGCCAGACTAATACATCTCTCTCCGTTTATTGTAACAATATTCTCAGGGTCTTTGTTGATGAAGCTGACTTTAGCAACATCCCTGAGGTAAACGGGTATCCTTTCCGATGTGGCTGCCGATGCAGCTGATGATGCTGCAGCAGATGAGGTTGAAGATGATGGCTGTTTGAAACCGACTATGATATTCTCAAGATCCGAAAGGTCCTGAAGCACACTTACTCCTTTCACGACATATCTGGTTCCCATTTCGACGATGGATCCGCCCGACACATTACGGTTATAATTGCTTATCTGTGAGGCTATTCCGTCGGCAGTAAGTCCGAAAGATTCAAGCATGTACCTGTTGGTCTCTACCACAACCTCACTTTCTTCCCTGCCAATGATCCTTACGTCGGCTACACCTTCTATTCTTACCAGCTCGTTGCGGATGTAATTTTCGGCCACCTTCCGGAGTTCTTCCATATTTGTTATCCGTTCATTTTTAAGGCCGACGATCATCACAGGAGTAGCATTCGGATCGTATTGTGAAATTGTAAATTCCTCAAGGTCAGAGTTCTGACTGAATGAGTTTAATTCTTTCTGAAGATCGAGGAATGCTTCGTCCATATCCTTGTTCCAGCTGTATTCGACGGTTATGCTTGCCGAACCGGCACGTGAAACCGATGAAACCTGTGTTACGCTGTTCTGTCGCATGGCGAGAGACTCAATCTGGTCGACATAGTTCTTTTCGATCTCCTCCGGTGGTTTTTCCCCGGCAGAAAGCTCAACATAAATCTTCGGGTTGTTCAGATCGGGAAAGAGGTCTGTTCCAAGCTTCCCGAAAGAAATAAACCCGAGAAGGACTATACCCAGAACAAGCATCAGGATCGTTACCGGATATTTAACTGCAAATCGTGCAATGGCGTTCATAAAAGTTTTATCTGATGATTTTGACCTTCGACCTGTTACTCAGAGTCTCGAATCCGCTTGTTACAATACGTTCGTCTTTTACAAGGCCTCTGGTTACTTCCACTTCGGTCAGGTTTTCAAGGCCTGTAAGTATTACCTTTTCAACAGCAATCCCCCGGTCGACAGTGAAAACTGTCTTGCCTCTCTGTCTTGACAGGATAATACTCTTCGGTATAACTATGGCCGAGTCTTTTCTTGCGGTTATGATATCGGCTTTTACAAACATTCCGGGCCGCAGGAGGTATTCTTTGTTGTCGACAGCTATTGTTCCCCTGAATGTTCTGGTATCAGGGTCGATGGCAGGAGAAAGCTGGGTTATGTTGCCTATTATGGTGTCGTTGGGAATAGTGTAGTTAGTAAGGTTGACTTTCTGCCCCGGTTTTATAACAGTAATATACTTTTCGGGAAGCTGGACATCCATATACATTGTCTTGTAGTCCATTATTTTGGCTATTGTGACTCCTGATGCCACTTCAGTTCCCTGGGTGTAGTAGGGGAGTTCGACAATTACGCCGTCGATAGGTGCCACGATCCTTGTTTTCTGAAGCTGAAGTCTGGAATTGGCGACTGTGGTTTTAGCATTTTCATAGTTTATTCCGGCAGTCTTGAGCTCTTTAAGTGTTACGCCTCCCTTTTCATATAGTGATTCCTGCTTCCTCAGCTCCGTTTCCATCAGCTCCATGTTAAGCTGGTTTGTTTCCATTTTTACCGAGTTTACATACTCTTCGTCTTCGAGCCGGGCTATTACCATACCTGTCCTGATCCTGTCGCCAAGCTGCCAGAGCCTTCCGGTCTGCGGATTAAGCTCGAGGAAATATGCAGCCGGAATTTTCGATTTAAGCTCGATCTCTCCCTTTGGGAAGGCAGTGCCGGTTGTGTTTACAAATTCTTCTATCGACCGGGGCTTAAGATCCTCGACAGTTACAGGTATTTCAACATCAGCTGTAAGATTCTGATCCTGGTTTCTGCAGGACATTATTGCAGTTATTAATGCAATTGATAGTATAATTCTCTTTTTCATATTCTGATATTTTCTATTCTTCAAGTGATTTAACCGGGGTTACCTGCGATTTTGTCTCAAAATCGTAAAGTGTCTGAATTTTGAGGTTCAGCAGTTCCAGTTTGTAGGAAATTAGTGAGTTGGTATAGGAAAGTTGTTTCTCCGAAAGCTGGTTCTGATATATATTGAGATCCATGCCAGTAAGGTCTCCGTTTTTATATTTTTCAAGGTTGAGGTCGTAGGTAAGCTGGGCATTGACAACATTCTGTCTTGCGATCTCGATCTGGTTCTGCAGGTTTATAAGGTTCCTGTATACTTTTCTGATACCCAGTATTATATTATTCTCTTCCTCTTCGTATGAAATATTTGCCGATTCAATATTGGCTTCGGTTGCCTTTATCCTTGATTTTCGCTCTCCCCAGTCCCAGAGAGGAATGCTAAGCGAAAGTGACACGCTTTCATTGTCGGTGGGACTTTCGTACACGTTTCCGAACTTCTCGTTATCGCCGAAGAGACCGACAGAAAGGCCGAGGCTACCCTTGAATTCATTCATTGCTTTTGTCTGGATAAGGTCGAACTGTGATGTTTCTATGGAGATCTGGCTCTGCCTCAGTTCCATCCTGTTTGCCAGTCCCTTGTCGATTGCAAAAGCGATGTCGACCTGAACGGTGTCAACTTCAATATTTGGAAGAACAGCAAAATCATCGTATAGGCTCATTCCTATCAGCAACTTGAATTCATCCTTGGCGTTTTCGAATGATACCTGGCTGTTTTCATATTCCGATCTGGAGGATGCAAGGTTGAGCTCTGCCTGGAACATCTCTTCGCGTGCTGATATTCCCGCTTCAACCTTGCCCTTTGACACTTCGTAGCTCTTTTGCATATTCTGGAAAGCCTGGTTGGAAATCTCCATGCTTTGCTGCTGCTGGTAAACATAGTAGAAAGCCTGTGTCACACTTTTCTCAAGAGACAGCAACTGTATTGCATAGTTAAGCTGTGCATTTTCCAGGGCCAGTTGAAGCTCCCTGAGCTGCAGCTTCGTCCTGTTGTATGTGAAAAGAGGCTGATCGAGGTTCAACGACAGCCTGTTACTGAACCCTTTTGTTGTTTTGTCGGTATATTCACTGTATGAATCCTTGTATCCGAAACGGTTTGTCAGCGACAGAACTGCATCGGTGAACACTATTGGCTGGGCTATGGTGAAATTGCCAAAACTCTCCACGCTCCTTGTTGAGTTCCATTCAGATATCAGGTCGTTGAATTCACGGTTCTGGTTGTAGAGGATAGGGTTCACCGACAGTGAGAACTGTGATTTGAGAGCTGCGTTCTGGGCATTCAGGTTTTCCCTGCTCCGGACAAGATTCAGCCTGGTTCTTTTCATTGAAGGACTGTTGTTTTCCGCTATCTGCAGAGCCTCTTCGAGAGTAAGTGCCTTTTGGGAATAGGCACTGAGCAGGTTTGCCGTTATCATTAAACAGACAATTATTGGTCTGTTCCATTTTTTGAATAGTTTATTCATATTGATATCATTCAGTTAATTTTAACCCACCTTATTGCATCTCCCAGGACGATCCTTCCGGATGACTGGTTTGTAAGCTCAACTATTGCAGTATCGGGAGAAAGATAATACTGTCCCAGTTTGTTCCATCCTCCCTCGGCATTTTCAAAATCCACCGTTATCTCTTCAACTCCCTCATCGTGATAGATCCGGTAGTGCATATCCTTGTAAGGAGGTTCAGCCTGAGCTCCTGCGTCGGGGCCTCCTGCCGGCGGTCCTCCCTGAGCTCCTCTCTGTCCTGCCCGCTGAACTCCGACCATAACTCTTCCTCCCGTTTGTTTTCCGATGTAGCAATAGACGTCATAGTATCCTGGATCCTCGATTTTTGCTTTCCATGTAACAGATTTGTCTCCTGTTCCGGCACGTGTATATACAGATGAAAGAATATATTTTCCATAGTATGTCGATTGCACTACCGGCTGCCAGAAGTCCGGGGCCCAGAACATGTTGATCTGCTGATACCCTTCCTGTCGTCTGTTCTTTATTCCCAGTATCCTTTTGAGGGGAACTTCGGTGATGTTATTTCCCATGTCGAATCCGGGATCCTCATTGTCAACGATAATTTCTCCCTTCATATTCCGTGAAGGTACAGTCACTTCTGTTTCACTATCCTCAAAGTTTTCCGGTCCGATCCTTGATTTTTTTATTTCAGTGATGGGAATATTAATTTCTCCGGGGATGTTCTGTGAAAAAAGAGTGTTTATCATCATTGCCCTTGGCTGAGCGTCGAGTATGATACCTATCTGTTTTGCCTGTCCCGGTGCTACCTCAACTATCCTGGAAATATCGGAAGCTTCCATTCCCCGTCCCTGCATCGATATTGTAACTGCCACCCTTCCTCCCCCTCCGGGTCCGCCCCGGAAAGCACCGGTCATCATCTGACCACCTCCACGGCCTCCTCCTGGTCCTCCCGTTCGGAATGCAACATTGAACATCCCCGCCACCTTTTCAGGATTGGAGACAACGAAAGTGATAAGATATCTTACCCTGTCGCCGACAATTATTTCATTGGCGACAGGTTTCTCAAAAATGAATCCCGGCTGTTCTTTAATATTAAACCAGTCGTCAAGATATGGATAGAATTCAAATCCGAACTCTTTGCTTATTTCTTCATTCATTTCAGCAATGTCGATCCTTTTGAATTCATTATCTTCTATATATTTCCTGAACCACGCATTGAATTTTTCAATGCCCGCCCTCCCGCGCAGCAGGTTGAAGAGATAGTCACCCTTAACGGTCAGTACCGCACTGATAGTATCGCTTCCGGGGTTCATTGCCAGGACATCCCTGAAGCTGGCTTGCCTGAGTATCAGATTAGCCCTGTCAATGTCTGAGAGACCGCCTGCCATCGCCCTTACGCCTCCTCCCGGCCCGGGTTGGCTTATCTTTTGCAGATGCGATTCGAAAACGGCGTTAATAACAGGGTATTCAGTTGAATAGAAGTTATTTCTGAAGAAATAGTAACTCGGACCCAGCATATACCTTGTTGGTTCGTTTAACGCCTGTCCGTTCCGGATCCTGAAATTTGTGCCGTTAAGGAAGGTGTTACGTACGAAATTATTGAAGAGTCTTACCTGTAGTTCCTTGTCGGTGATTACCTGGTTACTCCTTTCCATCCGTTTTTTCTGTCGGGTAAACTGTTTTCCGAATCCGGCATTCTGAAGAGTGGACAATTTTTCAGGCAGCAGGGCCATAGATGGCTGAAGCTCAGCTCTTGTCTGAGTGCTCATTCTGGGGAAAGAATAGAAATGAACGGGAACTTCTACAAGGTTGAATGTAGGGAAAGGATACTTTGTTGAAAAATTCGTTTCAAGTTCCCTCATAATACCCCTTACCAGGAGGTTTAACGTATCCCTGAGTTCCGACAGGTCTTTTTTATAGTAATCGTTTCCGGGGAAATACCAGGAGATGAATTTCAGCGAATCGACAATCAGTGTATCTGAGAGATAATTTCCCATGGCCAGTGTCAGCCCTGTAAGTGGTTTCTCCGGAGTAAAAAGATAAGTACCGTCTGTGTTTGTCCTTATCCCCTGTGCCACCGGTTGAAGGCCTGTAGCCGATTTGACGCGAAGTGTAAAATCAGTATAGTCAACTTTTATTCTTGCAGGATTTGAAGGGTAATAATTGAGAGCCGGAACAGGGTACCAGTGTGATTCGGGCGTGAGGAGCACATATTTGTCGCTGAGGAAGGCCTGCCGCTTATCCACGTTCACCATAGCGATCCTGTAGGGTGATTCCTTTTCATTTTCGATATAGTCGGGATAACAGAACGATTCGTCGATAGTACCTGAATATAATATCGTAAGGCTGTCGCTGAAGCCCGGCGAGAGGGCATATGAAGGGTCGACCTGAATGATATGATTTATCCTTTTAAAACTAACATCCCCCTCCTTTGATGTTATTTTTGAAACAGTGAGCCCCGGGTTTAGCGAAAATATATAGGAAGTAAGATCTTCTTTTGTGTCATTAACGAATACTATTTTCGCGTCAGCCTCGTAGGAATCTCCGAAATGACGGAATTCAATAAAAGCTGAAATAAGACTTGCAACGGCTTTTTCCTCAAATTGTCTGTTTGTTTCAACGACAAGGTTTTTCGAAATAATGTCTTTATGATACAGATTCCATGTGTTGAATCCACATACTCCGGCTAATAAGGAAAAAATGACCAGGAAAGTCCATGCTATGGTCATGTGTAAGCGCGACTGGGGAAGACGCTTAAAGAGCAGGATCGTAGCCATTACAAGCATCATCCCAAGAGAGAAATACAATAATCTCTGATTGAGGATAAGTTCCGGATTGCCGAATCCGGCCACCTCAGATCTGAAAACAGGAAGGCCGAAAGCCATATAATCGAATAAAAAACCGAAGCGAAACCACAGCCAGAACATATTTGTAGCAGCCAGGCCCAGGAGAAGAAGAAAAGTAATCGCCTGGTTCCTGATAACAGACATGAGCATAAATGCAAGTCCGAGACTGAAGATGATCGTGGGCACGCAGATTATTATCAGATACCACAGATATGCCATCAGATCAATGCTCATTCTTTTCGAGATGATGTTTATCACCAGGCCTATAAGCAGGATAAGGATATCGAGTCCAAGGAAAAGCCTGAGGATCCCGAAGGTTTTGCCCATTACATATTCGAAATTCGACACCGACCTTGTATACAGTACCTCGTTGGTATCTACCTTCTTATCCCTTTTAAGGAAGTCGGCAGCGAGAAAGATCACAACTATCGACTGTGCAATATTGAGGAGATATAAATTTATATGTGGAATCGATGAAGTGAATGATACCAGAGACCAGTCTTCGTCACCCACAGGTGAGAAGATGCCTATGTTCATCCCGGTGAAGATGGCGAGAGCGCTTATTGAGAAGAGCCTGAAAAACCAGCTTCTTCGCAGGGTTGTGGCCTCGTACCCGGCCACCGTTCTGATATTGTGAATGAGTGTCATGATTGTAAGTTGCTTATTCTATAAGGTCGGCATGCAGTTTATGCTCCATATAGTACACGTATGCGTGTTCGATATTCGGAGTCACCAGGACGTTATCATATCCGGGGATGTGATCCGATACTACCTGCACCTCCCAGCCTGTATCCACGGGTATGGTTGATATTACATTGTATTCTTCCTTTACCTTGTCGTACTCATAGGGAGTCAGGTTCATTCTGAAGACATGTCCTTCAGCATGCCTGATAAGATCTTCGGGAGGCCCGTTAAATACAAGTTCTCCCCTGTTAAGGAGAGCCATGCTCTGACAGGTTGATGATATGTCGCCGACGATATGTGTCGAAAGTATTATTATCACGTCATTCTGGCTCAGTTGAGAAAGGATATTTCTGAATCTTATCCTTTCATCGGGGTCGAGCCCTGTTGTCGGTTCGTCCACAACTATTATCCGGGGGTTTCCGATGAGGGCCTGTGCAATACCGAGCCTTCTTTTCATTCCGCCCGACAGTCGGTTGGCCTTACGGTCACGTACTTCCAGCAGTCCGACCTGGTCGAGGAGCCTGTCGACCTCGGCAAGCCTCTCCCTTCTGTTCCTGAGGCCTGCAAGAGAGCCTGAGTAATCGAGAAATTCCCATGTTTTCAGCGCTGAGAAAAATCTGAAATCCTGCGGGAGATAACCGAGAATACTGCGAAGTTCCTTCCTGTGTTTCTGAATATCCTTCCCGTCGATAAGAACGACGCCCGATGAAGGTTTCATAAGGGTTACAAGTATTCTCATAAGACTCGATTTCCCGGCTCCGTTTGGTCCGAGCAACCCGAACATGCCGTTTTCCAGTTCGAGGTTAATATCTTTCAAAGCCTGGTTGCCGTTAGGGTATATTTTATTCAGGCCCCTGATCTCAATTTTCATGGGAATCGTTTTGACAAGGATTCTTAATGTTCATTTGACCTATAAAAGACGACGTTTATTCCAAATGTTGCATTTAATTTTATTAAAAACAAATTCCTAATTTTGTATCTTAATAATTTCAGGGGGTGGTATTCAATACTAACAAAAGAAAGATTATAAACGACCCCGTCTACGGTTTTATTGGAATTCCGGGCGACTTTATTTTCGATATCATTGAACATCAGTGGTTTCAGAGGCTACGACATATTAAGCAACTGGGACTGACAAGCTTCGTATATCCCGGGGCAGTACACAGCAGGTTCCAGCATTGTCTGGGTGCCCTTTACCTGATGGATCAGGCTGTCAGAACTCTCAGAAGCAAGAAAATAGATATTTCGCCCGAAGAGGAGGAAGCTGCCTTTATTGCAATACTGCTCCATGATGCCGGGCATGGTCCTTTTTCGCATGCTCTTGAACATTCCATAATTGAAGGGATAAATCATGAGGACCTTTCACTGCTTCTGATGCGCCTGATGAATGAATCATTCAGCGGTAAGCTTGACCTTGCCATTCGGATTTTCAGCGGGAGCTACGAAAGAAGATTTTTTCATGAGCTCATTTCGGGGCAGATGGACATGGATCGTCTTGACTATCTGAGAAGGGACAGTTTCTTTACCGGTGTTATCGAAGGTTCAGTGGGGTCCGACCGTATTATCAGAATGCTCAATGTTGTCGACGACAGGCTGGTGGTCGACGAGAAGGGGATATACTCAGTTGAGAAATTTCTTGTAGCCCGCAGGCTTATGTACTGGCAGGTCTATATGCATAAAACTGTTCTGGCTTCGGAGCATCTGCTTGTTAACATACTGAAAAGGGCCAGGGAGCTCTCATTATCCGGGAAGGAATTGTATGCGACTCCGGCTCTGAAATTTTTCCTCCGCAACAGGATCGGGCCTGTCGATCTTCTGAGAGAGAATATCTTCACACCTTCAATAATCGCCTCACAGTTTACAAAACTCGACGACTCTGATATCTTTGTTGCCGCCAAATACTGGTGCGACGATTCCGACAAGGTTCTTTCCGACCTTTCAACACGGCTGATAAAAAGAAACCTTTTCGCAATAGAATTACAAAATGAACCGTTTGACAGTGCAAGAGTGAATGAGCTGAAAAAACGGGTAACCCTTCTGCCGGGTATCAGCCCGGAACTGGCCGCATACTATGTTTTCACCGACAGTATATCCAACCTGGCTTATGCTCCCGAGGCACCGGAAGTCAAGATACTTCTCAAATCGGGAGAAAGCTCCAACATTGCAGAGGTGTCCGATATGTTTGAACAAAGGTACCTTCAGGAACGGATAACGAAATATTTTCTCTGTTACCCTAAAGAATGCAGATAACAACAACTGGAAATTATGGAATTTAAAGCATCAGCAATCGCAGGATTTCTTAAAGGTGAAATTGAAGGAGATCCTGAAACCGTAGTGAACACCATCGCCAGGATAGAGGAAGGCCATAAGGGCGCTCTTTCGTTCCTGGCAAATCCCAAATATGAGCATTACATATACTCCACCCTTTCGTCGGTGGTCCTGGTGAACCGGTCATTTGTTCCCTCAGCAAAGATAGAAGCCACACTCATACGTGTCGACAATGCATACGATGCCTTTGCATCGCTTCTCAGGCTTGTCGATCAGGCACGTCCGAGAAAAAAAGGCATACATCCTACGGCTGTAATCGAACCCACAGCCACAATAGGAGCCGATGTATATATAGGTGCCTACACATATATAGGAGATAACTGCAGCATAGGCGATGACTGCTCCGTATATCCACATGTTTATATAGGTGATAATTCAAGGATAGGCAAGAGCTGCACAATAAACCCGGGTGTTACCATATATCATGAATGTGTCGTAGGTGAAGGTTGTACAATTCATGCAGGCTCGGTTATCGGCAGCGACGGTTTTGGATTTGCCCCTCAGTCGGAGACTGAATTCATGAAGATTCCTCAGCTGGGGAATGTCGTTATTGAAGATCATGTTGAGATAGGAGCAAATGTCGCTATCGACAGGGCCACAGTAGGTTCCACCATTATCAGAAAAGGAGTCAAGCTCGATAATCTTATCCAGATAGGCCATAACGTGGAGATCGGAGAAAATACCGTTATGGCCGGACAAACAGGAATTGCCGGTTCAACCAAGGTGGGAAAGAACTGTATGTTTGCAGGTCAGGTTGGGATAGCCGGACACCTGAGGATAGCCGACGGAACAAAAATAGGTGCCAAGGCAGGAGTGGCAGGAGATGTAAAAAAAGATAATTCAATTCTACTGGGCCTGCCCGCAATAGACCACAAGGATTTTCTGAGATCTTCAGTGATTTTCAGGAAATTGCCCGACCTTAAGGTACAGGTGGACAATCTTGAAAGAGATTTGCGTAAACAGGCAGAACCTTAATGATAAGATAATAGTCTAAACTAAATCAGCTGGTATTAATATAGTTATACGGCAATTTTTTAGTTTGTTCGAATTTTTTTTATTTTTTTTGTACCCGGTTTAATCAGATAAAACAGATAATGAGTGAAAAGCAAAGGACATTGGCCAAAGAAGTAAGCCTGAGTGGTAAAGGCCTTCATACGGGATTAAACGTCAAAATAACTTTCAAGCCTGCTCCTGCGAATCATGGATATAAGTTTTGCAGAACCGATCTTCCCGGGAAGCCGGTAATCGACGCACTGGCCGAGCATGTTACCGACACTTCAAGAGGGACGACACTGGTTCAGAACAACGCCTCAGTTTCAACGATTGAACATGCTCTTGCTGCACTGCACGGGATGCAGGTCGATAATGCCCTGATAGAGCTCGATGCTCCCGAGGCACCGATTATGGGAGGAGCTTCAAGAGCTTTTGTGGATGCCATAAAAAGTGCAGGGATCACCGAACTTAAAGAAGAGAGGAATTATTTTGTCGTAAAACAAAAACTTGTCTATTCCGACGAAGAGCATGGTGTCGACCTTATTGTGTATCCCGATGATCACTTCAGTATAAATGTCCTTATAGACTATAATTCCAGGATACTCGGGAACCAGTATGCCATACTGGATACTGTGAAGGAGTTTGAAGAGGAGATTGCCGACAGTCGTACTTTTGTGTTCTTCCATGAACTGGAGCCTCTTAATAAAATGGGATTGATAAAAGGTGGTGATCTCGATAATGCCGTTGTAATTCTTGAGCGCGAAGTTGAACAGGCTGAAATAGACAGGATAGCAAAATTATTCAACCGACCCGGCATCAGCAAGCATACCGCCGGTATCCTCAACAATACTGAACTGAGATATCCCAATGAGCCTGCCCGGCATAAGCTTCTCGACCTTATGGGTGATCTTGCACTCGTAGGCCATCCCATTAAGGGTAAGGTTGTTGCAACCCGGCCCGGACATTATGCCAACACCCGCCTTGCCAGGATGATGAGGCAGGAGATGAAAAAAACTCTTTCAAAACATAATATCCCGGTTTATGACCCGACGATAAAACCTGTCATGACTCTTGAGGATATAAAAAAGAAACTGCCGCACAGATCACCCTTCCTCCTGGTCGATAAGGTTATCCACCTTGACGAAACAACCGTCGTTGGAATAAAAAATGTAACCTTCAACGAACCATTTTTCCAGGGACATTTCCCCGACGAACCGGTTATGCCAGGGGTGCTTATCGTTGAAGCTCTTGCCCAATGCGGAGGACTGCTGGTGCTGAATGATGTGGAAGAACCCGCGAAATATTCGACTTACTTCCTGAAAATTGACAAGCTCAAATTCAAGCATAAAGTAGTACCCGGCGATACCATTATTCTTAAAATGGAAATGATAGAGCCCATTCGCAGAGGAATAGTAATGATGTATGGACAAGCCTTTGTAGGGAATGATCTCGTAACAGAAGGTGAAATGGTGGCCCAGGTAATCAAGAATAAATAGGATCGCAATGATATCGGAATTAGCTTTTGTCCACCCTGATGCCACCATAGGTAAAAATGTTGTTATTGAACCCTTTTCCTATATTGCCGGAAATGTTATCATTGGTGATGACACATGGATAGGTCCTAACGCTACTGTCCTTGACGGAGCAAGGGTAGGCAGGGAATGCAGGATCTTTCCTTCAGCGGTCCTTTCGGGTATCCCCCAGGACCTTAAGTTCAGGGGTGAAGAGACCACGGCCGAACTGGGCGACGGGACAATTATGAGAGAAGGAGCAACCGTGAACAGGGGTACTGCTGCAGTGGGTAAAACGGTAGTTGGAAGTAAATGCCTGCTAATGGCTTATTCGCATGTCGGCCACGACTGCCAGATTGGAAATTACTGCATTATTGGAAACGGAACCGGACTGGCCGGCGAAGTTAGGGTTGATGACTGGGCTATTCTCAGCGGCGGCACTCTCGTCCATCAGTTTTCCAGGATAGGTGCACATGTGATCGTGGGTGGCGGATCAAAAATACGTATGGATGTACCCCCGTTCATAAAAGCCGACCGTGAACCGCTGTCATACATGGGACTTAACACTGTGGGACTTACAAGAAGGGGATTTGAAAAGGAGAAGATAGACGAAATTCACAATATCTACAGGGCTCTCTTCCTGAGCGGGATGAACCTTTCCAAAGCACTTGATGAGGTGGAGAATCAAATAAGCCCTTCCCCCGAAAGAGATTATATCCTGGAATTTATCAGGAGTTCCGAAAGAGGAGTTATAAGGGCAAAATAGAATTGTCCTGCTATTTTTTCCAGCCCTGTGCTGTGAGCTCCACTTCTGTTCCGTCGGCACCGACCAGGAAATTGCCCGAGCCTTTCTCCGTTATGTGACCTATCACTTTTACTTCCCCGATGCCAAGAATTTTATCGTACAGCTCTACCGGAACCGTAAAGAGCATTTCGAAATCATCGCCCCCGTTGAGGGCCGGAATGAGAGGGTCAATGTTAAACTCTTCACAGACCCGTACCGTTTCATAGTCTGTAGGAATGTTTTTGCTGAAGACCCTGCAACCTGTCCCGGAAGCTTTGCATATCTGCATAAGGTCTGACGCCAGACCCTCCGTAATATCTATCATCGAAGACGGCCTTATTTTTTTACCTCTCAGCATGGCCAGTACCCCGGCAGGAATTTCGGGTTTAAGCTGCCGGCCAATAACATATTCATTTCCGCCGAGATCGGGTTTTATCTGCCTGTCCTTTTCGAATAGCCTCCTTTCCCGCTCCAGGATCTGAAGTCCTGCATAGGCTGCTCCCAGATCACCGGTGACACAGATCAGATCGTTGGGTTTTGCTCCTGCTCTTCCTGTGATCTCATTTTTTTCTACAGAACCGACAGCCGTAACACTGATGGTAAGACCTGTAAGTGAACTTGTTGTATCTCCTCCGGCAAGATCGGCTCCGTATTTTTCACATGCAGATGAAGCTCCTTCATAAAACTCACGCAGATCTTCAACAAAAAACCTTGAACTGATTCCGAGAGCTATGAGAACCTGCGAAGGTGTGCCGTTCATGGCAAAAATGTCCGACATGGCCCTTATAACAGCTTTATATCCAAGATGTTTCAGAGGACTGTAGATGAGGTTGAAATGTATACCCTCCAGAAGAAGATCAGTTGAAACCAGCGTATACCTGTTACCGTTATCAATAACAGTGGCATCATCACCAACACCTCTTACAGTTGATTTATGGCTGATCTTTAATTCGCTGCAAAGATGATCGATCAATCCGTATTTACCCAGGTCCGACAGCGGGGTTTTGTTATCTCCTCTTTTGTTCATATCAGGTGTTTTTGGTCTTTCCCGGAAAAGCCCCGGCTGTTTCGGTTTTATTGTACATTTTTATTTTTTAGGGCTATTAATTCTCCAGGCTCAGATTCTGACGATATCTCTGCCGAAGGGATTCAGGGCCAGGGATGTAAGTTTAAAATGCTGTAATCCGAAGGGTATTCCAATGATAGTAATACAAAGAACAAGTCCGAAGATCATATGCGTGAGTGCAATCCATATCCCTCCGAAAAGGAGCCAGATGACATTCATAATTATATAAAGGCATCCGGAGGCTCTTGAATGAACGCGCGTATCTCTTCCGAAAGGCCATATTGCCAGGGCAGCCATTTTAAGTGTTTGGACCCCAAAGGGGATACCTGCAATGGTAAGGATCAGCACAATGCTGCCGATTAGATATTCGATAGCAATTACAATGCCACCAAACAAAAGCCATATAATGTTTCCAAGTATACTCATGGTTGGATGTCATTCAAGGATGATGGTTCTGTCTTTCGGATATTTTACTGAATAGGAGAGAATTAACTCTCTGGTCTCCCGGGGTTTGACCTCAAGGTCCCATTTTACCTCTCCGGTCTGGGTGTTGAGCCTGCCCCCCGAAAGCTCCTGAGCCTCTACCGTAATACTGCTGTTCGTTGATACCGGGATCTGATCGTTCAGGGTGATCTTTATGCCCGTAGCTTTGTTGTTTCTGACCGTTATCAAAAAGGAAAAAATATCGGTTTTGTTGGCGCCGATAACCCTTTTGCTTGTAAAATCCTTTCTTTTTTCCCTTTTGACCAGTATGCTGTTATCGGTCCCGAGCGAAAGGGTCAGGGTATCTGAGAGCTGGTTTACGTTAAGAAAAGATTTTCCCACAAAAGTGTTTTCGAAATATAGTGTCACTTCGCCGCTCTGGAGGTTCTGTTCTGCCCAGTTGGTGATGTTCCCTGTAAGGTAGGCATGAGGTGAAAGCTTGGGTATTGAAACGTATTTGTATTCGGCGGGAGATGCAGTGCGCTGGATCTCTATAGTCTGTATTTTGCCGTCGGAAGCAATGGAATAGGGAACTGCAATGTCGAAAGAAACTGTAGTTTCTCCCACCTGTTTTTCAACAGCTACCGGTGATGCCTCAACTGCTTTGAACGTCTCCGCATCGGCAGCCATTTCGACCATTGCGGGAGCTTCGCTCTTTCGTGCAGTGTTTACTGAAGCTGCTCTGCCGCTCAGGTATCTTGCCTGAGGCGGCACATAGAAATCGATGAACCATGGAGGCAGAAGGGGCATTGTGCCGGCTATCCACGGGTTGGCATTTGAAAAACTCAGCTTTACATCTTTCCAGTCAACACCTGTGTTCTGGAAAACATTTGCCTTGTAAAAAATGCTTACCGGTTTGCTGATGTCTTCAACCCTGATATCATATGACGGGTGCCATCCTGCATTGGAAACAACATAGGATATTGTAAACTTCCCTGTCCCGGGTTTGGTTGAACTTACCGAAACCGTGATCTCTCCTGAAGGCAGTTGTTTTTTCCCTTTCCTGTCGTTTATCTGGTTCTGCAGTGCGGTAATCTGATTCTCAAAATCTTTAATAAGCCTGTTCTTTTTCAGGATAGTTGTTGCTACCTGATCCATACTTCCCGTGTAAAGATCCATCATGGCTTTAAGCTGGTCGGGAGTTACGGCACCCTGTTTTGATGCCAGGATGGCCCGGTTGGCTATAAGAAAAGCTTCCTTTTCCTTCAGAACCGAAATCTCCGATTTTTCGTCTTCAACTTTTATCTGAAGAGTTTCTATCTGGCTGCGGATACTTCTTATTTCAGGCAGCTCTTCAAGATTCTGAAGGTAATTATTCTGGTGGTTTACAGAAAGGATGGTAAAATTGCCATATCCGCTCACCCTTATGCTTTGAGCATCTATATAGGGAGAAAGGCCGGAGAGTCGGAGGATATTCTGTCCGGCAGCAATATCGGCAGACCCCTCATGCGTTATCTGTGCCCTGTCGGGATAAACAGTTACCCTGACGATTGGTGCCCCGATTTCTTTTCCGGAACCGGACAAGGGAAGAATCCAAAGCAACGATTGAATTAAAAAAGCTAAAATAATCCTGTTCATTTTTAATTTTTTATTTTAGTTAACAGCAGCTTACCATAATATCAAAAAATGTGCAAAATCAATTGTTTTTCCGCCCTTAAAGTTAAGGGGCATAAAAATATAAAGTTAAGGTTTTTTACCGGAGCCTGGAATATATGACAGGTTTATGGAAGAGTCCTGTTTTTCCTGAATTTATAATAAATTAATATTCAACACAATATAGATGCATGTGACATGGTGCTATTTTAAGGATTAAAAAAAAATTGCATATTTGCGTGGCTATTTGGAGCGGATCACTGTCGGCGCAGCATACTGATCGGGACCGGGTATTTATAACCTTTCAGTTAAGTGATCAGATGCAAAAACAAAATAATTCGGAAAAATAAAATTGATGAACGATGCAGAATAAGCTTCAGGAACTTACGGAAAAAATTTACCAGGAAGGACTGACCAGGGGAAAGCAGGAGGCTGAGATCATTATTTCAGAAGCCAGGGATAAGGCGGAAGAAATAATTAAAAATGCTGAAACACGTGCCGGGGAAATTATTGAGAAGGCCGGCAGGGATTCGGAAGAGCTCAGGAAGAATACTCTTTCGGAACTGAGGATCTCATTCCGCAACTCATTGAATGCCCTGAAACAGGATATCGAAAATTTAATAACAGGCAGAATTGTAGCTGAGCCTGTCGGAGAAGTTTTGTCAGATCCTTCTTTTGTGGCACGGCTTATCGAGTCAGCCGTGAAAAAAATATTTGACGGCAACATTGCAGGAGGAGTTGACATACAATTGCCGGAAGAAATAGCCGGAGAGACAGAGCAGTATCTCCGTGACAACACAGCAAAAGCAATTTCCGGGGGGATAGCTCTGGTCCCGGTCAAATCGATGGAAAAGGGTTTTGAGATAATTCCCCGCGGGCAGGATTATAAGATCAGGATTACAGAAGCTGATATGGAAAATTATATAAAGGAGTTCCTTCGTCCGAAACTGGTCAGTTTACTGTTTGAAGAGGAATAATGAGGTATAAAAGACGCTATTATTATTTTGTAGCCGGATTGGCAGACCTTCTGTTCGACAACGGCAGGAATTATCCTGAGATGCCGGATTTCAGAAAGGAACTGCAAAGCCATCTTCACCCTGACGACTATGATCTTACTTCCCTTCTTTTCCTTCCTGACGACAACAGGAACCTTATATCGTTTATGAGCGGGAGTGATGAAGAGTGGGCCGTTAACGGCAACTTTTCGAGGGAGCAGTTTGAGGAACAGCTGCGGATATTAAAGTCGATCCTGAAAGAAAAAGACATACTCCCCGGGTACATGGTAAGTGTAATGCGTGATTGGCAGGCTTCAGAGGACGGTCTGCAGATTGAAGCAACAAGAAAGAAGCTTGCTGAAGGAAGCATAGCGATGGCACATGATTCAGGAAACCGCTTCCTCAGGGAATGGACAAAATTTGATACCGATCTGCAGAACATATTCACCTTTATAAACTCAAAACTTCTCAAAACAGATCCCGACGGTCATCTTGTGGGTAATGATCCTTTCAGGAACGAGCTGCTCGAACTATACAGATCAGGAAAGGATTTTTCAATATCCTTCGAGTCGGAGTACGCCTCATCTGTTTTTAAAATAATCGTTGAAAATGAGTTTCTTGAAAGAGAAAGGAAAGTTGACCTGCTGAAATGGGATTTTATCGATACGGCCAATTTCTTTGAATACTTCACGATAGATCTGATACTTGGGTACCTGATAAAATATTCAATTGTTCTGAGATGGGCCCGCCTTGATCCTGTCAGAGGGAGGGAGCTGCTTCAGAGATTTTTACAGGAGACGGAATCAAAAATACTGGCAGAAAAAATGAGTGAAAAAGAATGAGGTTCCGTTAACAGAAATCATTTAGAAATGAAATAGAATAAATATGCCGACAAAAGGAAAAGTTAAGGGTATAATAGCGAACCTGGTTATTGTTGAGGCCGACGGACCTGTCGCACAAAACGAGATATGTATGATAGGGATGGATGGGACCGAACTTATGGCAGAGGTTATAAAAATTCAGAATAACAGGGCTTTTGTACAGGTTTTCGAGAGTACGCGTGGTTTAAAGGTGGGTACGGAAGTGGATTTTACGGGAAGCATGCTCGAAGTGACCCTCGGCCCCGGCATTCTGTCACGTAACTATGACGGACTGCAGAATGACCTCGACAGGCTTGAAGGTGTTTTTCTTAAGAAGGGAGAACGTAATTTCCCTCTCGACGAAAACGCAGAATGGAAGTATAAGCCTCTTGCTCTTAAAGGTGAGGAAGTGGTTGCCGGGTCATGGCTTGGTGAGGTAACTGAAAACTGGATGCCCCATAAAATAATGGTCCCTTTCAAGTTCAGCGGAACCTACACCATAAAATGGATGGCACCTTCGGGCGATTACAAAATAAATGAGGTTATCGCCATTCTGGCCGACAGCAAAGGGAATGAACATAAGGTGACCATGGTGCAGAAATGGCCTGTAAAACTGCCTGTGAAAGCATATCGTAACAAAGTAAGGCCTTTCAGGATCATGGAAACAGGGATACGGGTAATCGACACTCTCAATCCCATGACAGAAGGGGGCACGGGTTTTATACCAGGCCCTTTCGGGTGCGGGAAGACCGTTCTCCAGCATGCATTGTCGAGGCAGGCTGAAGCCGATATGGTGGTGATTGCAGCATGCGGAGAGAGAGCCAATGAAGTAGTTGAAATATTCACCGAATTTCCTGAACTGATAGATGCACGTACAGGGAGGAAGCTGATAGAGAGAACAACTATCATTGCAAATACCTCGAGTATGCCTGTCGCTGCACGTGAAGCTTCGGTGTACACAGCCATGACCATTGCCGAGTACTACCGTTCCATGGGACTGAAGATACTTCTGCTTGCCGATTCAACATCAAGATGGGCCCAGGCACTACGCGAAATGTCGAACCGGATGGAAGAACTTCCGGGCCCCGATGCCTTTCCGATGGACCTGCCCGCCATAATTTCAAATTATTATTCCAGGGCAGGGTATGTTATTCTAAATAACGGGAATAGCGGTTCAATAACTTTTATAGGGACAGTATCTCCTGCAGGAGGTAACCTCAAGGAACCGGTAACCGAATCGACAAAGAAAACAGCCCGCTGCTTTTATGCTCTTTCTCAGCAAAGGTCTGATTCAAAGAGATATCCAGCAATCGATCCCATCGACAGCTATTCCAAGTATCTGGAATACGATGAGGTAAAGGAGTATATTTCAGCTAATATTTCACCCGACTGGGTTGATGATGTCATTAAGACAAGGGATGTGTTGCTGAAAGGAAGAGAAGCCCAGGAACAGATCAATATTCTTGGCGATGACGGGGTTCCTGTTGACTACCATGTAAGATTCTGGAAATCTGAGGTGGTTGATTTCATTGTTCTGCAGCAGGACGGCTTTGATGTCGTTGACCGGCTGACGCCTATTGCAAGGCAGAAATTTATGCTTGATAAGATACTGGGGGTTATAGATACTGAAATGAAATTTGAGTCATTCGACCAGGTCGCATCATGGTTTAAAAAGCTTATCAACCTCTTTAAGCAGATGAACTATTCATCCTTTAAATCGGATGAATTCAATAACTACCTTAAGGAAATCGATCAGATGTTAACTGAAATAAGTGGAAGATGAAGGAAAATATTGCATTTCAGAAGATATATACGAAACTTACAAGGATAACTAAGGCAACCTGTTCTGTTAAAGCTGCAGATATTGGTTATGAAGAACTTGCACTTGTAAACGGTCGTCTTTCGCAGGTTGTGAAGATCATTGAGGATGATGTTACACTGCAGATATTTTCAGGAACCGAGGGCTTGCCTACCAATGCCGAGGTTATCTTTCTGGGTAAAGCCCCGGCACTAAAGGTAAGTGACGACCTGGCCGGCCGTTTTCTGAATGCCTATGGAGAACCTGTCGACGGAGGTCCGGCTTTGAGCGGAAAGGAACTGGAAATAGGCGGACCCGCCGTGAATCCTGTCCGCAGGGAACAGCCATCGTTTCTTATTGCCACAGGGATAGCAGGTATTGACCTTAACAACACCCTTGTTACAGGCCAGAAAATACCATTCTTTGCAGACCCCGATCAGCCATTCAACCAGGTAATGGCAACCGTTGCACTGAGAGCACAGGCCGACAAGATTATCCTCGGAGGAATGGGACTTTCAAATGATGATTACCTCTATTACCGTAATACCTTTGAAAATGCGGGAGCACTCGAAAGGATAGTGGCGTTTATCAATACAACCGAAGATCCTCCTGTCGAACGGCTCCTGGTACCGGATATGGCGCTGGCTGCAGCCGAATATTTTGCTGTGGAGAAAAAAGAGAAGATACTTGTACTGCTCACCGACATGACACTCTTCGCCGATGCCCTGTCGATAGTATCGAACAGGATGGACCAGATACCATCAAAAGACAACATGCCGGGGTCACTTTACAGCGACCTGGCAAAGATCTATGAAAAGGCTGTTCAGTTCCCCGACGGCGGATCTATTACAATCATTGCCGTAACAACATTATCGGGAGGCGATATCACTCATGCCATACCCGATAATACGGGTTATATAACCGAAGGACAGCTTTTCCTCCGCAGAGATGCTGATATAGGAAAGGTTATAGTCGATCCTTTCAGGTCTCTCTCGCGTCTGAAACAGCTTGTGATCGGAAAACAGACAAGGGAAGATCACGGACAGGTAATGAACAGTTCGATAAGACTTTATGCCGATGCTGCTAATGCCCGTACAAAACACGAAAACGGCTTCGACCTTTCGGAATATGATAACAGGGCTCTCGGTTTTGCAAAGGAATATTCACAAAAGCTCCTTGCAATAGACGTAAATATCGATGTCACAACCATGCTTGACACCGGATGGGAATTATTTGCAAAATATTTCTCTCCTGCAGAAATAGGGATAAAAGATGAATTTGTGAAGAAATACTGGCCTCAAGGCAGCAATAATTAACAACCCTGATGGCGATACGTTTTCAATATAATAAAATATCACTCCAGGCCCTTAACAAACAACTGAGGATCAGGACTCAGGCTCTGCCTATTCTTAAGAACAAGGAATCGGCGCTCAGAATCGAGGTGAAAAAAGCTAAGGATGTGGCTGAGAACTATAGTCGCGACCTTCTGACAATACAGCAAAGATATGATGATGGAGTAAGACTGTGGACGGAATTCAAGCCCGGAATACTGCAAATTAAGGAAATCAGCATCAAATATATTAAAATCGCCGGTATCAAAATCCCTGAGTTTGACAATATATCTTTTACAGTCAGCGATTTCAGTCTGTTCGATAATCCGAACTGGTTCCCCGACGGTATCAGGATACTTAAGGAACTGTATACGGTTCTGGTAAAAAAGGATCTGGCACTCAGAAAGGCGGAAATGCTGAATTTTGCCCGTAAAAAGACAACTCAGAAAGTTAATCTTTACGAAAAAGTACAGATCCCGGGATATGAAGAGGCGATAAGAAGGATCAAAAGTTTTCTTGAAGATGAGGAAAACCTGCTTAAATCGGCTCAGAAAATTATCAAGTCGAGACAGGAAATGACAGAAGCCGCAACGGAAGTATGATAGCAGAGATTAAGAAATATACATTCCTGGTTCATCACAGTGACTATAAGCAGTTGCTCGACTCACTGCGCACACTGGGTGTGGTCCACATTGTTCAGAAGAGGAAGCTTGACGAAAATAGTTCTGCAGAAAAGGAGATACAGCTCCTTAAAAGGTATAGAGACGCATTTCGTAAAATTACGTCTCTCTACCCTGGTATAACTCCCGAAGAAAATGATACTGAGCCCGGGGAAGCTCTGACTGAATACGACTCTCTGCTTGCAGGTATCGATGTTACAGGGACTAGGATAGAATCGCTGAAACGTGAATCGGAAACAGCCAGGCCATGGGGTGTTTTCAACAGGGAGACAATTGACAGACTTTCACAGTCGGGATGGAAAGTAAAACTATTCGTTTCATCAGAAAAGAAATTTGACACCTGCGGGGCTCAGAACTATCCTTTCGGGATAATCAGCAGGCACAGGGGGCGCATCTATTTCGCCATCGTTCACAGAGAAGATGATATCCCTGAAATAAAAGCCGATGAGGTAAATATACCGGAAAGGAATATCAGCATTGTTCAGGCTGAACTCGAAGAGAATCAAAATAAACTTTCAGATCTTAAATCAAAGCTTCAGAAAAGGGCACCTTCAATAGTCTGGTCTCTTAACAGGGATATGGGTGCATCAATATCCCGTATAGAATATTCAGAAGCTGCCGAACAGGCCGAGCGCTATGCCGATGATAATCTTTACGTTCTGGAGGGATGGATCCCCCGCGCCGAAGAAGAAGGACTGAAAGACATGTTAAAGGTTGCCGACTGCTATTCTTTTGTCTCTGAACCTGAGCCGGATGAAAAAATTCCGGTGATACTTAAAAACAACAGGTTTTCATCTCTATTTGAACCTATATCCAGGCTATATGCCCTGCCGGCCTACGGTGAACTCGACCTGACTCCCTTCTTTGCACCGTTCTTTATGCTGTTTTTCGGATTCTGCCTGGGCGATGCCGGTTATGGACTGATATTCATAATTGCCGGCTTCCTGGTAAAAAGAAAAGTTGGCCGTGAATACAGGCCAATAATCACACTTGCTCAATACTTCGGAGTAGCAGCTGTGGTGATGGGGCTCGTCTCGGGAACACTCTTCGGGATCAACCTTATTGATTCGGGTTATACCATTACTGAAAGATCAGTAGCAAACATGGAGAGAGCCGGCATACCGGAAAACACACTTTCGCTGCTGGATAATATGGAAGGAGTGCGGTATGAGAGCCGGCAGATATTTACCGACAGGCTCAGCGAAACCATGGGCACAGAAAATCTTCAGAGATATAAATCACTTATTCTTCGAAATGCTGAATCAGACTTTCCTCTGCTAAACTCATTCAGGCACCTGATGCTCGATTCACTAAATATGTTTTACCTGGCCCTGGCGATAGGAGCTCTTCAGATACTTTTCGGGATGATGCTCAGGGCTGTGAACCTGACCAGACAGAAAGGATTTACCCACAGCCTCTCCACCATAGGCTGGGTAGTCCTTCTGATAAGCCTTATCATCTTTAAGGGAGGCAGTTTTGCAGGCCTCAAGGTGAGCGGTGGCTTGCATTACATTTTTATCGGACTTCTTATCATCTCAGCGATACTGATCTTCCTCTTTAACAACCCCGGAAAAAACATTTTCGCAAGGCTAGGATTGGGATTATGGGATTCATACGGTGTGGTAACAGGAGTGTTCGGCGACCTGCTGTCGTACATAAGGCTCTTTGCACTCGGTATTTCGTCTTCAATTCTGGGATTCGTCTTCAATGAAATATCTCTGCAGTTTCTTTCTATGCGTTATGTGGGATGGATATTTTTCGTGATCTTATTGCTGGTCGGACATTCACTGAATATTGCAATAGCTGCACTGGGAAGCTTTGTACATCCCATGAGGCTTACTTTTGTCGAATTTTACAAGAATGCCGGATTTACCGGAGGAGGAATTGAATATAAACCATTTAAAATAAAAAGTGAAAACAACTAAACAGACAGACAGATATGGAAACAGCTAATGTAGTCACAAACTCTGCACCACTGATCTTTGCTTACCTGGGACTGGCACTTATGTTGCTGCTGAGCGGAATAGGTAGTGCCATGGGAGTATCAATGGGGGGAAATGCAACCCTGGGTGCCATGAAGAAAAATCCTGATGCCTTCGGAAATTACATGCTTCTGAGCGCTCTCCCGGGAACACAGGGGCTCTACGGATTTGGAGGTTTTTTCGTTATTAACAGCAGCGGTGTTGTCAGTGAACAGATGACCATGCTTCAGGGAGTTGCTATTCTTGCTGCCGGCCTTGCCCTCGGCATTGTAGCCCTGGGATCGGCACTGCAACAGGGAAGGGTATGTGCAAACGGGATCGCTTCCATTGGCCAGGGTAACAATGTTTTTGCCAATACGATGATACTGGCGGTTTTTCCCGAACTCTATGCTATTATTGCATTTGCAGCCACCTTCATTATCAACGCATCAATATAGACTTTGGTCCGCTGACAGGAGAATGCCCTGCTCTGCCCTGCCTGAAGATTAACGGAAGGATCATCAGGCAGCCTTCACAACAGATTCCTGTACATTGTGTAAATAATGGATCAGGAATTTTGTAATTTTGTAGTCCCTGTTTAATTCATTCTGAGCAAACAAAAAACGGCAAGCGTTGTTTAAACTCTAGAGAAGTCGTTATATACAGCATTTCTGATGGGAAAAGAGAATGATAAGGTAATTGGTGAGGTAACATCGGGTGAATATAAGTATGGCTTTTATTCTGACATCGAAATTGAAAGTATACCAAAAGGACTCAGCGAGGATGTTGTCAGAATAATATCGGGGAAGAAAGGGGAACCGCAGTGGCTGCTCGATTTCCGTCTCAAAGCTTTCAGACACTGGCAAACGTTAAAAATGCCGCGATGGGCAAACCTGAGGATACCAGATATCGACTTTCAGGATATCATCTATTATGCTGCCCCCAGAAAACAAAATACCGTTGATGGCAGCGGAGAAATAGATCCTGAAATTAAGAAGACCTTCGATAAGCTGGGGATTCCCCTGGAAGAGCAAAAACACCTTGCGGGTGTGGCTGTTGACGCAGTCATGGATTCAGTGTCAGTGAAAACCACTTTTAAGGAAACCCTTGCCGAAGCCGGAATAATATTTTCTTCATTCAGCGATGCCGTAAAAGAATATCCCGACCTGGTTAAGAGATACCTTGGTACCGTGGTGCCCTATACAGATAATTTCTTTGCCGCCCTTAACTCTGCTGTTTTCAGCGACGGTTCTTTCTGCTATATTCCCAAAGGGGTGAGATGTCCCATGGAGTTGTCGACATATTTTCGTATCAATGCCGCAAATACAGGTCAGTTCGAGCGGACTCTCCTTGTTGCAGATGAAGAAGCTTATGTAAGCTATCTCGAAGGATGCACTGCCCCGATGCGTGATGAAAATCAGCTCCATGCTGCTGTGGTGGAGATCATCGCCGAGAATAATGCGGAAGTGAAATATTCGACAGTCCAGAACTGGTACCCGGGTGACAAGGAAGGAAGGGGAGGGATATTTAATTTTGTTACCAAGAGAGGTTTGTGCAGGGGAGAAAACTCGAAAATATCCTGGACGCAGGTAGAAACTGGGTCTGCGATAACCTGGAAATACCCTTCCTGCATTCTCAAGGGAGATAACTCATCGGGTGAATTTTACTCCGTTGCTGTGACCAATAACCACCAGCAGGCTGATACAGGTACCAAAATGATACACATTGGAAGGAACACCAAAAGCACTATCGTGTCGAAGGGAATTTCAGCCGGTGTAAGCCAGAACAGTTACAGGGGTCTCGTAAAAGTGCTCAGAAATGCGGCAGGAGCCAGAAATTTTTCTCAGTGTGATTCACTTCTTCTTGGAGATAAATGCGGAGCCCATACCTTCCCGTATATAGAGGTCGATAATCAGACTGCAATAGTGGAGCATGAGGCCACGACATCAAAGATAGGCGAAGACCAGATATTCTACTGCAATCAGAGAGGTATTTCCACTGAGGATGCGGTGGGGCTGATTGTAAACGGCTATGCCAGGGAGGTGATCAACAAGCTTCCGATGGAATTCGCGGTTGAAGCACAGAAACTGCTGCAGATATCGCTTGAAGGAAGTGTGGGTTGATAAAAAACAAAAAACAGGTGCCGGGAAAAATAGCCGGATTAAGACAGGCTCAGAAAAATGAACATACAACACGATATTGTTAACTGATTATGCTCGAAATAGATAATTTATGGGTTGCCATAAACGGGAAGAATATCCTGAAAGGCATCAGCCTTAATGTGAAAGCAGGAGAAGTTCACGCAATAATGGGACCAAACGGCTCGGGTAAAAGCACTCTTGCTGCCGTTTTGGCAGGGAGGGATTTTGCCGAAGTGGTTGAAGGTTCCATAAAATACATGGGCAGGGACCTTTTTGACATGGCTCCGGAAGAACGATCGAAGGAAGGGTTGTTCCTTGGATTTCAGTACCCGATAGAGATACCGGGTGTAAGTATGGTGAATTTCATGAAAACAGCCGTTAACGAACATCGCAGGCACAAAGGTCTGGAACCTCTATCCGCTTCCGATTTCCTGAAGCTTATGCGGGATAAGAAGGAACTGGTGGAGATAGATTCGAAACTGGCCAACAGATCAGTAAATGAAGGTTTCAGCGGAGGTGAAAAAAAGAAGAACGAAATATTCCAGATGGCAATGCTCGAACCCCGTCTGGCAATTCTCGATGAGACCGACTCTGGACTTGATATCGATGCTCTGAGGATCGTGGCTAACGGGGTCAACAAACTAAAAAGACCCGATACATCTACTATCGTAATAACTCATTACCAGAGGCTTCTGGATTATATAGTGCCCGATATTGTCCACGTCCTTTATGATGGAAGAATAGTAAAAACCGCAGGAAAGGAACTTGCTGTCGAACTCGAGGCGAAAGGATATGAGTGGATCAGGAATGAAGTTGACCGGTCATGAACAATAAAGACGGAATATCACAACGTTATCTTCAGCTTTATAACGATAACATCGAAAGAATAAGGCAGAATTCTTCTCCGCTTCTCAACTCTTTCCGTGAAGAAGCAATCGGGAAATTCACTATGATGGGAATTCCCGACAGGAAAAATGAATCTTACAGGTATACCAACCTGGCATCATTCTTCAACCACGATTTCCGGAATGTTTTCATGCCTTCAGAATCCGATTTTCTTAAAGCAGAAGAATTCAGATGTGATGTCAAAGCACTCGACACACACGGTATTGTGCTGCTGAACGGATTTTATCCAACGCTTCATGATAAACTTCGTGAGCTCCCGGGAGGGGCATGGATTGGAAGTATGAATGAAGCTGCTGAAAAATTCAGTTCTGCAGTAGCCGAACACTATGGCAGGTACCTGAATGGTAATAATGATGCCCTCGTTCATCTTAACAGTGCCATGGCCTGTGACGGCGTTTTTATCCGTATCCCTGAGGGAACAAGGCTCAGGAAACCCGTTCAGATCGTCAATCTTGTACATGCAAACGAGGATATTTTCAACCAGCACCGCAACCTGATAATAGTTGAAAAAAATGCTGAGGCAACAATCATAATCTGTGACCACACACTTTCTCCGGGGAGATTCTTAACCAATGCCGTTACCGAGATTTTTGTGGGAGAAAATGCACGCTTCGATATCATAAGGATACAGAATGAGCATAACAATGCAGGCAAGATAACCCACACCTTTATCCATCAGGAGAGAAACAGCAGTGCAGCATCGGGCAATATAACTCTTCACGGAGGACTCGTCAGGAACAGTACACATCATTACCTTGGAGGCGAAGGTGCCGAAAGTAATTCTTATGGTCTGTATCTGAGTGATAAATTCCAGCATGTCGACAATTATGTAAGTGTCGATCATGCTTTTCCCCATTGTACCAGTAACCAGCTCTTCAAGGGGGTACTCGATGATATGGCTACCGGGGCTTTTAACGGCAGGATTTTCGTTCACAAGGATGCACAGAAGACTCTGGCCTATCAGAAAAACGACAGCATACTGCTTACCGACGATGCAAAAATGGATACAAAGCCTCAGCTTGAGATATACGCCGATGATGTAAAATGCAGCCATGGTGCAACGGTAGGTCAGCTCGACAAAGATGCACTGTTCTACCTTCAGTCGAGAGGCATTGATAAAAGAGAAGCACGCCTGATGCTTATGTTCGGATTTGCTCATGAGGTAGTCCAGAATATAAATGTTGAAGCACTGCGTGAAAGAATAGACAGTCTCGTTATGCAGAGGCTGAGAGGTGAACTTTCACGGTGTGCAAGTTGTATGCTGAGATGCAGTGAATAAAGAACAAATGAAAGACATATCACTGATAAGGGCCGATTTCCCGATACTCAGTACCAGCGTATACGGTAAACCACTGGTCTATTTCGATAACGCTGCAACAACACAAAAGCCCTTATGTGTGCTGGAAACAATACAGGATGTCTATACTGAATATAATGCCAATATTCACCGCGGAGTTCATGCCATAAGCGACCGTGCCTCTGAGGAATATGAAAAGGCAAGAGAAAAGGTGAGGTCATTTCTGAATGCAGCACATAAGGAAGAGATCATATTTACCTCAGGAACAACAGGATCGATTAACGCTGTTGCATTTTCATTCGGAGAGCGCTACATAAGTGAAGGCGATGAGGTTGTAGTCAGCCACCTTGAGCATCATTCAAACATAGTACCCTGGCAAATGCTGTGTGAGAGAAAAAAAGCACGACTGAAGGTTATCCCGATGAATGAAAGTGGCATGTTGGTACTGGAAGAATATTATAAGCTGCTTTCCCCCCGGACAAAGATTGTGGCCGTAACGCAGGTGTCAAATGCACTCGGGACCATCCAGCCGGTGAGCGAAATTATAAGCGCTGCGCATTCTATCGGGGTGCCTGTCCTTGTCGACGGTGCCCAGGGAATACAGCACGGCATTACCGACGTACAGAAACTGGACTGTGATTTCTATGTCTTCTCGGGCCATAAGATATATGGGCCTGCCGGAACAGGTGTTCTTTACGGAAAGAATAAATGGTTGTCTGAGTTGCCACCATACCAGGGTGGGGGCGATATGGTGGCTAATGTAACTTTTGATAAGACAACATATAATGAACTGCCATTCAGGTTTGAAGCCGGAACTACAAATTTCCCCGGGGCAATAGGCCTTGCCTCGGCTCTCGGCTATGTGGATGCTCTGGGAAGAGAAAATATTGCCGCAAGGGAAAAAGAACTGCTCGGTCATGCGATAAACATATTGACAGGTATTCCCCAACTCCGGATCATAGGTAACAACGGATCAGGTATTTCCACCATATCGTTTCTTATTAATGGAATACATCCATACGATACGGGGATGATTCTCGACAAACTCGGTGTGGCAGTCAGGACCGGAGCGCATTGTGCCCAGCCGGTAATGGACTTTTACGAAATTGAGGGAACTGTCCGGGCTTCGTTGTGTTTTTACAACACCATTGAAGAGATCAACCTCCTTGGCACAGGAATTGAGCAGGTGATAAAAATGTTTTCATAGTGTAGTCATTATGACAATTGACCAGGTACAGGATTCAATTATAGAGGAGTTCTCGGTTTTCGATGACTGGATGGATAAATACAATCTCCTGATCGAAATGGGTAAATCTGTACCTGTAATCGATCAGCGTTATAAGACAAAAGATTATCTTATAGAAGGCTGTCAGTCGAAAGTATGGCTGCACCCTGAATTCAGGGATGATAAAATTTATTTTTCATCCGACAGCGATGCAATTATTACAAGGGGCATCGCGGGCTTGCTGATAAGGGTCCTCTCAGGTCGCAGTGCCGAAGAGATCATTAATGCAGATCTTTATTTTATCGACAGGACCGGCCTCCGCCAGAACCTTTCACCCACAAGGTCGAACGGGCTTCAGGCCATGCTGCGCCAGATGAAGCTTTATGCGATGGCTTATAAGGCGAAAATGGGTGGCAGTTGATGATAACATATCATTCGGGATATGTGATTTTGCGTGCGCGGTTTTTATACGTACAGCAATGCATTAAGGATGAATACCAGGAAACTGACTGATAAACTGAAAAGATATGGACGCTTCAGAACAGCTTGAAATCGAAACAAGAATCGTGGGTGTTCTCAAAAGTATCTTCGATCCCGAAATACCTGTAAACATCTACGACCTGGGACTTATTTACAGTCTCAGTGTTGACAATGACAATATTGCACATATACTGATGACCCTTACTGCGCCCAATTGTCCCATGGCCGACCAGATGATGGAAGAGATAAGATATAAGGTCGGTGGAACAAGAGGTGTTAAGGATGTCGATCTGAAACTGACGTTCTCTCCTCCATGGGACAGGAATATGCTCAGCGACGAGGCAAAGCTTGAGCTGGGGTTTCTTTAGACATGCATGCTATGAGCAAGAAGGAAGCCAGCCTGGCTCAGACAATAAAAGAGAAAGCACTGGAGGCGGGTTTTGACATTTGCGGTATAGCAAGGGCACGATCATTGTCTGAGGAGGAGGCTGTTTTCAAAGAATGGCTCGCTGCCGGGATGAACGACAAAATGGCTTACCTGAAACGGGATCCGGGAAAAAGATTCAATCCTAAGCTTGTCTTCCCCGGTGCAAAATCAATAGTTGTGGCGGGTATAAGTTATAATTCAGGTAACAGGCAAACTGGAAAAGATATTCCTGTCCTTTCAAGATATACTCATGGCACAGATTATCATGAAGTTGTTACGGAAAAACTCGGGAAGGTCCTTGCTTTTCTGGAGGAAATTGTACCCGGGGTACACGGGAAGGTATTCTGTGATACTGGTTTTCTGCATGAGAAATCATGGGTAAGGGAAGCAGGTATAGGATGGCAGGGCCGTAATTCAGTCATGATAAACAGGGAGATCGGCTCCTTCTTTTTTATAGGCATCCTTATGCTGAACATTGAAGCGGATTATGACCTGCCGGAGACTAAAGATCTTTGCGGAAGCTGCAGGTTGTGCATAGACGCCTGCCCGACTGCTGCGATAAATGAAAACAGAACCATTGATGCCAGGAAATGTATTTCAAATCTTACAATAGAAAACCGGGGACCCATACCGGAAGAAATAGTAAGGAAAATGCAGGGCAGAGTCTATGGTTGTGATATCTGCCAGGAGGTATGCCCCTGGAACCTCCGGATAAAAACACCAACTCATCCTGAGTTCACTATCAATCCTGAGATAGCTTCTATGACGAGGGAAGAGTGGGTGTCACTTACAGAAGAAAAATTTATAAGGCTTTTTGGAAATACTTCTCTTAACAGGATCAGATTCACTGACTTCAGGAGGAATATCGACGATGCATTAAGATCGCTTGATAAGCAGTGACAGCCTGATTCGCAAAAGATTTCTTTAGGGTGCTAAGAGGCCGGATCGTTCCCATATAAAAGAACAGAGACCCGCTAACGAGTCTCTGTCTACCCTTAAAAAACCAAACCTGACTAAAACGAATAAATCACTTTACATAATCTTTCAGGATAAGCATCAGTTTCTGACGCGTAAAGAATATCCTGCTTTTAACTGTCCCTATCTTCAAACCAAGTTCGTCTGCTATTTCCTTGTACTTAAAGCCTGCAATATGCATTCTGAAGGGAATACGAAACTCATCCTCAAGCGAATCTATTGCTTTCTCAATTTCAGACTCTGAATATTTCGATTCAGGAGAAATGTATCCCTTGTCATGAGGCTTGTTGAGATAATACAGATCCTGTGTTCCGTCGACGATGGTGTTCTCTTTAACTCCACGCCTGTAGTTATTGATGAATGTATTCTTCATTATGGTGAAAACCCATGCCTTCAGATTCGTGTAATCTGCAAATTTATCCTTATATGTAATTGCTTTAAGATATGTATCCTGAACAAGATCCAGAGCGTCGTCGCGATCTGATGTAAGGCTCATGGCAAACCTCTGAAGAATTGGCTTCATTCCGACCAGATTGTTGTTGAATTCAGTTGTTGTCATTGCTTTTTACTTTTAATTGTTACGATGCAAAAATATGTCAACAAATAAAGATATGCAAATCTTAATATCCTAATATCCCTGTAATCTAAGTATTTTCTAAACAAGCAGATTTTCTAAACAACAGATATACAGTATAATAAAGACAGAAATTGTTTCCGGGTATAAATTGTGTCAAAATAATTTCGGACACTTAAATAAGTTGCGAAACAGAATTACATTACCCGGAAGAAGCTGTAAAAAACATAGAAAGATTACCGTCTTACAGGTTTTAATATCCCTGATATTTAGTATTTTTAGAGGAAAATCGTACATTCTGAAAATATGGAATACAGCATTGAACTAAAGAAGGGCTTTGTCCTGAGAGGGATGATCTCGTCTCCCCCCGATGAACCGGAGGCATTAATAATTTTTGTACACGGACTGGGTGAGCATATCCGTCGTTACGAATCGTGGTCTTCAATGTTCAGATCTGAGGGGATTGTCTTTGCGGGGGTCGATCTTCCCGGCCATGGTCTCTCGGATGGAGCCCGTGGTAACATAAGAAATTTTGATCAGACTGCTGCAATGATTGGAATATTGTATGAAAATATTTCGAAGACTTTTCCGGGTAAGCCTGTCTTTTTATATGGTCATTCTCTTGGTGGTGGAATTGTGCTTGATTATCTTATCAGGAGGAAACATGGTTTCAGGGCTGCAATTGTCACCGCTCCCTGGCTGAGACTGGCATTCGAGCCTTCCCGGTTCAAGCTGGCGCTTGCATCATTCATGAAACACGTTCTTCCAGGTCTGGTTCAGCCATCAGGCCTTGTCGTTGAACACCTGTCGCACGACAGCGGGATAGTTGAAAAATATAAATCCGATCCCCTTGTTCATGACAAGATTTCCGTTAGTCTTTTTAACAGCGCGATGACAGCCGCATCATCATCTCTTTCAAGAGCAGAAGAGATAAATATTCCGTTATTGCTAATGCATGGCAGCGGCGATATGATCTGCTCTCCGGAAGGAAGCAGGCTATTCTCTTCAGGAGCGAAAACAGCGGAGCTTAAAATATGGGATGGAGGATATCATGAACTCCACAATGAGCCATTCAGGGAAGAAGTCTTTACATATATTCTTTCGTGGATGAAGAAAGTTATATAAGTACATGGAATTCAGGACTGTTGTCAGAACAAAACCATCGCCTTTCAGGATCACTCACAATGAGCCGGTTATGTTCATAGGTTCATGTTTTTCCATTGAGATCGGAAACAAAATGAAGGAAGGACATTTATCAGTGATGGTGAATCCTTACGGCACAGTATATAACCCTGTATCAGTCTGCAATACTCTTGAAAAAATAACTTCAGGAAAAGAATTCACAAGTGAGGATCTTCACCATCACAACGGAAGATGGTTTAGCTTCAGCCATTATACCGACTTCTCGGCATCAACACCAGGGGAGGTTCTGGAAAAGGTCAACAGAAAGAATGAAGAAGCCTCAGATTTTCTTTCAAATGCCGCTTATCTTTTTGTAACCTTTGGAACGGCAAGGGTTTACAAGTTGAAGAAATCAGGGAAAATAGTGTCGAACTGCCATAAAATGCCGGCAGCAAATTTTACAAACGAACTTCTTACAGTTTCTGAAATAGTTGCACTCTGGAATGATTGCCTGGCACAGCTTAAAACGATCAGTCCACAACTTAAAGTAATCTTTACCGTAAGCCCGGTAAGACACTTAAAAGACGGTGCTCATGAAAACCAGATAAGCAAATCGGTTCTTTTTCTGGCGATAGAGGAGCTTCTCCGGCACCCCTCAAAACCCGGCTATTTCCCCGCATATGAGATTGTTATGGACGATCTCAGGGATTACCGGTTCTATGACGATGATATGCTCCATCCTTCGGGCAGGGCCATTGATTATATCTGGAGTGCATTCATGGACTCCTATTTTGATGAGGCAACTGTTAAACTCTGGACTGAGGCAGAGGCAATTACCAGGGCTATGTCGCACCGGGTAAGGCACGATAAATCAGCAGAGCTGTCTGTTTTTGCAGAAAAAATGCTATCCAGGATCGACAAAATTGAAAGCCAAAATTCGTTTTTGAAGCTTGAAAAAGAGCGGACATACTTTGTTGATCTTCTGAAATCTTCGAAAGGATATTAATAATATTCGAAGACAGCTGAACAACTTATCCCTTATCCTTGTTTCTAAAGCAAATTTCATGGTTTATGAAACACATCAGCATATTATTTCTCTTCGTTCTGTTGGCTTCAGGAAGCAGCGTGGCCCAGACAAATGCAGGTGTAATAAAGGGAAGGGTTTACAATGACAAGACCAATGAAGGTGTTCCCTTTGCTACAATTCAGATATGGGGGACTACCACAGGTGCCGTATCGGGCTACGACGGTAACTTTCTTTTTACCGGTGTAAAGCCCGGTTATGTGGAACTCAGGGTATCATCAGTAGGTTACAAGTCATATATTTCACAGGCTCTGCTGGTGACGAACAGCAATCCTGTCAATCTTGAGATCCCGCTCGAAGAAATGGCCATAGATATTGGTGAGGTGGTTGTCAAGGCTTCTCCTTTTACAAAAAAAGCAGAAACGCCTGTTTCGGTGAGGATAATAGGTATCGACGAGATTGAAAAGAATCCCGGAGGGAACCGCGACATTTCCAAGGTAATTCAGACTTTTCCCGGGGTGGCTTCAACCCCGGCATTCCGTAATGATGTGATAGTCCGTGGCGGTGGTCCTAATGAAAACCGTTTTTATGTCGACAATATTGAAATTCCCTATCTAAATCATTTCTCAACACAGGGATCCTCAGGAGGACCTATAGGTATACTGAATGTTGACTTTATCCAGTCGGTTGATTTCCTCTCGGGTGCTTTTCCTGCTTCCAGAGGTAATGCTCTGAGCTCAGTCCTGAATTTTACATTTCTCGACGGGAATCGTGAAAAAATGAAGTACCGTGCAACAGTAGGAGCCTCTGATCTTGGTCTTACAATTGATGGACCTACAGGCAAAAACAGCAGTATGGTGTTATCGGTGAGAAGATCTTATCTGCAATTTCTGTTCAGTGCTCTTGACCTTCCTTTCCTTCCTGATTACACGGATCTGCAGTTTAAATACCGTGTGAGACTGGACGCAAAAAATGAACTAAGTATTTTTGCACTTGGAGCAAAAGACGATTTCGAACTCAATCTGAAGGCTAATGAAACGGAATACCAGCGTTACCTACTCGATAACATTCCCGTGCAGGAGCAGTACAGCTATGTTACAGGGTTGGTTTACAAGCATTTCAGGAGTAAAGGATACGATACATGGGTGCTTAGCAGGAATTACCTCAATAACTCACAATACAAATATTCAGGCAATATAGAAGCCGATACCAACAGGCTGCTGGATTATCTTTCGGGCGAGGGTGAGATAAAGGGGAGATTTGAAAGAACGATAATTGAGGATAAAGGCCTGAGACTTAATTTCGGTTTTGGAGCAGAATATGCTCACTACCGTAATTCTACTTTCAGGCTGCTGTACACCGGCACCGGTGAAACAGAACTGAATTATAACACAAACCTCAGGCTTGGAAAGTTCAGTGCTTTCGGGCAGGCCAGCAAGGCTTACCTTGAGGATAGGCTGAGGCTTTCACTGGGCATCAGAACCGACATCAATACATATTCGCAGTCGATGTCGAACCCGCTGACGCAGTTATCGCCCAGGTTTTCAGTCTCATATATCCTTACTCAGACCCTGAACATAAACTTCAATGC
>JAFGXX010000234.1 GCA_016936435.1 Bacteroidales bacterium | reverse complement strand
GATATTGCAAAGGCCTCTCTTCTGAGCTTCCTTGTGCCACTCACGGCTGTAATTGTCACCTTCAAAGAGTACTCTCTCAGATTCAATAATATATTTCTTAAGAACCTGGAAAATGGCTTCATCCTTATTTCTTCCCTTTTTGATGATCTGATCTACCTCCTTCCTGAATCTCACAAGTTGTAAGGCCACAGCCGAATTCAGGGCTATCATCGCCGCGCTGCAGTTTGCCGATGATCCTACAGCTCTGAACTCGAAGCG
Organism: Bacteroidales bacterium; assembly: GCA_016936435.1. Taxonomy (GTDB): domain Bacteria; phylum Bacteroidota; class Bacteroidia; order Bacteroidales; family VadinHA17; genus LD21. The sequence continues at coordinate 8,937 of JAFGXX010000234.1, read as the reverse complement.
GTTGCCGGTAAATGCGAATGGAGATGTGCGGTTTCGGTCGGTGTTATCGAGAAGTATCTCGGGAATTTTTCCAATTCCAAGTTTAAGTTCGGTTTTAAGGGCAGGGCTCATCTTTTTGTCGGTTACCTTTCTGGCAATGTTGTTCAGCATATCGGTAAGGTAAGAGCCGAGGAAGACTGAAATAATTGCCGGAGGTGCTTCATGTCCGCCCAGCCGGTAGGAATTTGTTTCACTCATTACAGAAGCCCGTATAAGTTCGTTGCTGTCGTTGACAGCCTTGATTACATTGACAAGGAAGGTCAGGAACTGAAGGTTTGTTTTTGGGTTCTTTCCGGGCGACAGCAGGTTGACGCCAGTATCTGTTGCCATCGACCAGTTGTTGTGTTTGCCCGAACCGTTTATCCCGGCAAAGGGTTTCTCATGGGAAAGCACCCTGAACTTATGTTTACGGGCTATTCTTTTCATGACATCCATGAGAAGCTGGTTGTGATCTACGGCAAGGTTCACCTCCTCATGTATCGGGGCACATTCAAACTGGTTCGGTGCCACCTCATTATGTCGTGTCTTCACCGGTATCCCCAGCTTATATGCCTCATATTCAAAGTGTTTTATAAAAGCCATCACCCGCTCGGGAATTGAACTGAAATAATGGTCAGCGAGCTGCTGGTCTTTGGATGACTGATGGCCCATAAGAGTCCTCTCGGCAAGAACAATATCAGGACGGGCATAATAGAGAGCCTCGTCGATAAGGAAATACTCCTGCTCTATCCCAAGTGTGCCTATAACCCTGTTAACATCCTTGTCGAAATACTGGCACACATCAACAGCTGCCTTGTCAAGTGCCGAAAGAGCCTTTAGCAGAGGGGCTTTGTAATCGAGGGCTTCGCCCGTGTATGATACAAAAATGGTAGGTATACAAAGGGTATTGCCTACGATGAATACAGGAGAAGAGACATCCCAGGCTGTATAACCCCTGGCCTCAAATGTATTTCTGATACCTCCGCTCGGGAAACTTGATGCATCGGGTTCGGACTGTACCAGAACGGCTCCTGAAAAATTCTCCACTACATGTCCGTTGTCTCCCATTTCGATGAAACCGTCATGTTTTTCAGCCGTTCCGTCAGTAAGAGGATGGAACCAGTGTGTAAAATGTGTAGCCCCTTTATCGAGAGCCCAGGCCTTAAGACCGATCGCCACCTGGTCGGCTTCCTGTCGAGAAAGTGATTTACCCTCGTTGATGGCATTTTTTACCAGCCGGAATGCTTCTTTCGACAGGTAATGCTCCATCTTGTGAAGGTCGAAAACACTATCTCTGAAATACCCGGAAATGTTTTTCTGCGGGATTTGTGGATCAACAGGATTTCTGTTGAAAACTTCTCTCAGTGCACTGAATCTTAATTCTGCCATTTTATATTTAATTTTGTGGCAAAAATATTATTATTTTTATTACCACCCCCTTTTTTTAGTGCTTTTTTTATTTTTTTATCTGTTTTTTTTGTTAACACCCCCCTTTTTTTAGACTTTAATTGAATAAACATCATATTTTTATAATCCGTGACTGATCTTCCATGGCTTCCAAACCGATCTTCACTGCCCGAAAACAGGATCAGAGTTTAAACATACTTTACCTAAGTGCTGCACCTTCTTTTTTTTCAATGATTTTTGTTATATTTGGCGCCTGAAATAAAAAGGATATTTCCATTAATCACTAAACAGCTTATTTAATGTCAGCAATTCAGTTTCTCAGGGAAAAAGCAGGTGTGTTCGTTGCCGTCATAATTGGTGTGGCACTTCTTCTTTTCGTCATCAGCGATCTAATAGGAAACGGCAGAGGCCAGAGGAAAAAGGAGAAGGAATATTTTGAACTGGGGCAGATTGCCGGAGAATACATCTCGTACCAGGATTATGAAGGACGCGTTCAGAATCTTGTAGAAATTTACAAGCTTTACGGAGCTCAGAATATAGATGAAGCCACCATGGAATCATTAAGGGAACAGGTATGGCAGCAGTTGATACGGGAAAAGGTCCAGGACAGTAACTTCGACAGGCTCGGGATTGGTGTCAGCGATGAAGAAGTTGATGAAATGGTTCTTGGCAACAACCCTCATCCTATTGTATTGCAACTCTTCACTGACCAGACAACCGGTACATTCAACCGCGATGTTTTCGTCAATTTTCTCAACCAGGTTGAAGTTGATGAGAGCGCGAGAAAATACTGGCTCTTCTTTGAAAATGAGATCATCAATGAAAGGATGAATTCGAAATTCAACACATATATTGCAAAAGGCCTGTATGCAACTTCCAAAATGGCCGAATTCGATAATATTCTGAACAATGCCACCGTCGACTTCAGCTTCATACAGAAGAACTATGCACTGATATCAGACGACTCGGTGAAGATCACATCCTCTGAAATCGAATCATACTATTCAAAACACAGGGAGACATTCAAAAGAGAAGCATTGAGGGATATTGAATACGTCACATTTGATGTGGTCCCTTCTGAAGAAGATATTGCGGAAGCAGAAAGATGGATGGAAAAAGCTAAAACAGAATTCCAGGCATCAGAAGATCCGGCACAGTATATCAACCTCAACGCCGACACCCGGCATACCGGATTTTACGTTAACATCGACGAGGTCCCGGAAAATATCAGGGATTTTGTAAAAAAAGAAGATAGAAATACTGTGTTCGGCCCTTTCAATGAAGAGGGAGTCCTTAAGGCCGTAAGAGTCATCGACGCAGCCAACAGACCAGATTCAGTCCATGTCAGACATATACTCATTGGTGCCAGCGACATGGTGTCTATGGAACAGACCAGGGTAAAAGCCGACAGCCTTGTAAAACTGTTAAAATCGGGAGCTTCATTCGAAACACTTGCAAGGGACAATTCCGACGACCAGGGTTCCGCAACTCTGGGAGGCGACCTCGGATGGTTCAGCGAAGGTGTAATGGTGGTGCCTTTCAACAATGCATGTTTTACGGCTGCACGAGGAGAGATCGTCACTGCCGAAACTACTTATGGCACACATATTATTGAGGTTCTCGAACAGTCGAAAAAATCAAGGAAATACAATATCGGTCTGCTCGACAGAAAAATACTGCCCGGCTCTACTACCAACCAGATGGTATACAGTGAGGCCGGTCAGTTTGCAGGCAGTAACGACACCTGGGAAAAGTTCAATAAGGCAGTTGCCGAACAGAAACTGAATAAAAGAATTGCCAATGATGTATCTCCTTCTCAAAAAACACTGCCGGGTCTCGACAACCCCCGGGGACTGGTAATTTCCCTCTTCAATGCAGAAGAAGGCAGTATTATCCTCGACAACAGTCAGCAGGCCGTTTTCGAAATAGGCGATAAATATGTCGTGGCATACTGCACAAGGGTCCAGAAAGAAGGCATAGCTCCGCGTAAAGATGTAGAGAATGAGATCAGGATACAGCTTCTTAAGGATAAAAAAGCTGAGATGATTGAAGCCGAATTCAGTAAAATGAAAGGAGAAGGTAAAACCCTTGATGACTTGTCAGCCGAAACCGGTCTGAATGTCCAGGAAGCAACACAGATCAATTTCAGGTCCTACACCATCCCGGGAGCCGGAATGGAACCTGCTCTCATTGCAGCAGCATCATCTGCACAGGAAGGCGTTCTCTCAGGTCCGGTGAAAGGACTGAACGGCGTTTATATGTTCACTGTCAACAGCAAAACAACTCCGCCTGAACAGGATCTGGAACTCCTGAAAGAAAGGCTTTCGATGACCTACCAGATGCGTGGATCATACGAAGTATTTGAGGCTCTGAGAAAAGGAGCCGACATTGTTGACAAAAGATATAAGTTCTATTAGCATTTAATCATATAACACGAATCCGGAAATTCCCTCCACGTTACTCCAGTAGCAGTGTTGAATTTCATAGCTGCAGTCGCTTCCGGCAATTCCATGAATAATTTTATTTGTGTAACTTTATAGTGGGATAACCTTTTAAACAAAAGCTTCTTCCGACAGGATAGCCTGGTAAAGTAATTTTTAGTACTTTCTCTGACCTAAGTACGATGTTGTTGCGATGTCTGATACCGGAATTTTTATTCTTAGCTCTTGTTCTGACAGGACGTCCTCACGGAATTATACCTGAAGGGAAGCAGGATACTTCGTACATAAACAGGCAAAACAGTATACTTTTTGCTGATTCGAGAAGAAACCCTGATCTGGTGATAAGAATGGGGCAACGGATACTCAGAGATTCGGAAAAGATCAGTTACCGGAAAGGCATTGCTGATGCATCCCTTGCCATGGGCTCAGCATGGCTGGCAAAATATTTCAACAGCAACGACAGTGCACTGTATTACAATATGCAGGCATATAAAATATACACTGAACTTGATGATATAAGAGGTAAAGCAAGAGCCTGCTATTATCTTGCCTATGTGTACAGTATAAAAGGCGACCTGAATGAATCTGACAGATATGCTTCACTAAGTCTTTCATTCTTTCAGGAGGTACACGACAGCAGGGGTGCAATAAATGCACTCCATGTACTCTCTTTCCTGGCAAAACAGAGGAGAGATTACAAACAGGCGACAGGCCTTATTAATGAAGCAATCGAAACAGCGCGTACGACAAACGATACTGTGAACCTGGCCGATGTACTGAATACTCTCGGGAATATCTACAAGGACATGGCCCTTTTCAATAAAGCCATAGACAACTATTTTGAAGCTCTCCGGTTATGGGAATCGACAGGCGACACCACAGGAATTTCAATAGCCTACGGCAGCATTAGCCTCATGTATTACTACCAGAAAGATTGGAACAAGGCTCTTGAATACGGATTCAGGAAAGCAGAATTGTCAACAGCACGTGGAGAATTGTACGAACTGAGTAAAACCTATAATTCGATAGCACAGATTTTCAACGGGAAGTCGGAAACAGATAGTGCACTTCATTATTTCAGGAAAGCACTAAGGCTGAACGAGATTATGAAATATCCCCCTGGTTTTGCTTCCTCATGCAATAATATAGCTTCAACATTTCTTCTGATAAAACAGTTCGATTCAGCCGACTATTACATCAGCAGGGCCCTGAAGACTGCAACGGAGACTAATGATCCTTCGCTTCCCGAATATTGGATGACGCAGGGAAACATATACAAGGCCACGGGAAAACTCACCCTGGCAGAAGATTATATCTCGGAAGCATACAACATGGCCAGGGAAAAGAATCTGCCCCTCATCATTCATGATGCATCACTTCTCCTGAGTGAAATATATTCCGGGCTGGGCCGTAAAGACAAAGCATACGATTACCTTAAGGAACACCAGCAGCTAAAGGACAGTATCAGCAATGATGAATTCCTTAAACAGGTTACAAGGATGGAGATCCAGTATGATTTTGATAAGAGGCAGGAGGCAGCAGAATATGAAAGAATGCAGGAGAAGATCGTGGATGAGAACCGGATCCGTCGCCAGAGGTCCTATATGGCAGGTCTTGCCCTGCTGGTTCTTCTTGTTTCGCTGATATCTGTTCTATACATCCGTCATAACCGGCTGCGCTCGAAATATGCACAGATGGATCTGGAGCAAAGACTGCTGAGAGCCCAGATGAATCCGCATTTCATCTTCAACTCCCTGTCGGCCGTCCAGGACCTGATACTTGCAGAAAAAAACAGGGATGCAAACACTTATCTTGTGAAAATAGCAAAACTGATGCGTAACATCCTTGAAAACTCAAGACAGGAATTTATATCGCTCGACAAGGAAATTGAAACGATAAAACTATATCTCGACCTGCAGCTGCTCCGCTTCGAAACAGAGTTCGATTATGCACTCACCCTGGACTCATCAATAGAACCTGAAAATATTTCAATACCTCCCATGCTGATTCAGCCCTGCGTCGAAAATTCTATTGAACACGGTCTGCTGCCTCTTAAAGAAAAAGGCAAACTGAAAATTGACTTTAAACTTAACAACGGACTTATGAGGATCGAAGTAACCGATAACGGAATAGGCAGGCAGGAGGCGGCAACCATTAAGTCAGTGAACAGAAATAAAAAGTCTCTTTCAACCCAGATAACACTTGAAAGGCTTGAGAACTTCAGAAAATCGATGAAACAGAAGGGTATCACTTATGAGATCACAGACCTCAGCGAAAATGATAAGGCAACAGGAACAAGAATAATCATGATGTTGCCCTGGAAAAAAATGTTTGCTTAAAAATCCCGAAATTCAAAAACCGAAGGTCATGAAAGCGGTAATTGTTGATGATGAAGCCTCAGTAAGGAATACTATCAGAAGCATCCTCAATGAGAATTTCCCTGAAGTAGATGTCGTAGCCATGTCGGGGTCTGTTGCAGAAGCTTATGAGCATCTTTCAAAGCTCAAACCCGGACTTCTGTTCCTCGACATAGAACTTCCCGACGGAACAGGTTTCGACCTCCTTAAAAAGCTGGACCCGGTGACTTTCAAGGTTATATTTGTAACAGGACATCAGGAATATGCTCTCAGCGCCATCAAAGTGAGTGCCCTTGACTATATCATGAAACCCGTAGACGCAGATGAACTAAGGATGGCGGTCGGAAAAGCCCTGTCAGTGATAAGCAACGAGGAGATTCAGCTCAAAATGCAGGCGCTGAACGAGAATATGCAGGGGAAAAAAACTCTCAGAAGGATCATCCTGCATACAGCTGACCATCTGCAGCTTGTATCTGTAAACGACATAATACGTGCCGAGGCCGACAGCAATTATACCTCCTTCTTCCTTGCCGGGGGGAAAAAAATAATGGTGTCACGAACTATAAAGGAGTTTGATTCAATGCTCTCATCGTCGGGAATGATCAGGGTCCACCAGTCACATCTTGTGAATGTAAATCATATCGACAGGTTTGTAAAAAAGGACGGCGGCTGGCTTATTTTAAAAAACGGCTCAAAAATACCTGTCTCACCCAACCTCAAAAAGCAGGTCCTGAAAGCCCTGACAGAACATTTGTACGATTAGCCTACCGGTTTTTATTCCTGACTCTCATCAAGAAGGCCGATACTAATTCAAAAGGCCCCTTTGCTCATTTGATATTGGTTATCCCTGTGAAATGAGTGTAACTTAAAGAGAAAAACCATAATGCTATGAGAACTTCATTGATTATTTCACTTTTCAGTGTTTTTATTTTACTGTTATCGCCAGCAGCTGAGGCTCAGATAAAAGTAGACCTCAAAGGCAAGATTAACAGGGAAGTTAACAGAAGAGCTAACCAGAAAGCCGATGAAGCTGTTAAGGCCGGACTGGATAAGACAGAAGAGGGCATAAAGAATGCTGTTACCGGAAAAGAACAGGATGCTGGTGCTGAGAACAAAGCCGGAGAAAAGCCTGGTGAGGCAGGGAAGGCTGAAGCCGGCAATGCCGGACAAAACGCCCGGGCTGAGGGCGCAGCTGCCAGGGAAGTCTCCCTGTCATGGTCCAGGTATGATTTTGTCCCTGGAGACGCCGTGATCTTCGAGGATAACCTTATGAACGAGGAGAACGGAGAATTTCCGTCACGATGGGACCTTATTGAGGGAAATGTGGAAATTGCCCGTGTCGACGGCGAGAATGTGATCATGATGAGAGACGGCGGACCGACGATTGTTCCCTATCTGAAAAATGCAGAAGAAGATTATCTGCCTGATGTCTTCACCATTGAAATAGATCTGTATTATCCCAATGGTTCTCCTTTTAATATCTATCTGTATGACCGCAAAAACCAGAGGTCAAACAGTCCGACAGGGTATACTTATTTAACTGTCGACGGGAATGAAATGCGAATGGGAAAGGCCAGAAGCAAATACCCTGAAGAGAAAGATCTGAAAAGATGGATGCACATTTCCATTGCGTACACTGATGGAAAGCTGAAAGCTTACCTCGACGACACAAGGCTCATCAACATCCCGCGACTTGATTTTAATCCATCAGGATTGTCTTTTCATGCCTATCACGCATCTAATGAAAATCTGGCATATATAAAGAACATACGTATCGCGAAAGGAGGAGTAAAATATTACGACCGTGTTATGCAGGATGGTAAGATTATAGTGAACGGGATCCGTTTCGACACGGGCAAATCGACACTTAAGCCTGAATCAATGGGACCTATAAACGAGATATTCAAAATCATGCAGGAAAATCCCGGCCTGAAATTCAGCGTGGAAGGGCATACCGACAGTCAGGGTGAAGATGCCTTCAACCTTAAACTCTCAGAAGAACGTGCCCAGGCTGTCATGAACACTCTTGTAAAAATGGGCATAGCAGCCGATCGTCTGAGCTCAAAAGGATGGGGTGAGTCGAAGCCCATCTCCGATAATGCCTCTCCGGAGGATATGGCCAATAACAGGCGGGTTGAATTTGTTAAAATATGATATCCGATAATTTATACCTATGAAAAAGATATTTCTTATTACCGGACTTGCGATTCTGCTGACATCACTGTCAGCTCAGCAGGCATCGCTGAAACCCTACGGTATTAAATCAGGCATTATAGATTATGCCTGGTCCGGGACCAAGGTAGGCAAGGGCACTCTCTATTTTGACGATTACGGCATGAAGAGTGCAATGCTTGAAGACGCAGTCGAGAATGGTGAAAAAAGGAAAGGCTGTGTTGTAACTAACGGCGATTACCAGTATATATGGGATCCGGATGACCCGGAAGAAGGAATGAAGCTCAAAAATCCCATAATCACATGGCTTGCTGAATCCTCAAAAGGGGATATCGAATCTTTCACCGAGTCGATGTATTTAAAAATGGGCTTCGCCAGAGCTCCTGATGAGTCTTTCCTGGGAAAAGACTGCAAGGTTATGAAGGGCAGCATGGGAAAGGTACTGACGTGGAATGGAATACTTATGCTGATGGACATGAACATCATGGGAAGGGTATCGCACCAGGAGGCAACAAAAATTCAGACTAATGTAGCTGTCGACG
>JAFGXX010000233.1 GCA_016936435.1 Bacteroidales bacterium | reverse complement strand
AGTCTTTTTCGTGCTTCATCATGAGTAAGTCCTTCATGATCTGAAGTAGAGAAATGTTTTATCGTGTCGTCAGCAGAGAGCTTGTAAAAAGGTTTCATTACGTAGGCTATTTCAGATTAATATCAATTAGTCTCATCCTTATCAGCACATTGTCACATACCAAAGGCTTTAACACAGCCTGGTAATTCACTTAATAAATCTGAAGGTAATATAGTTTGTTCCCCTGTGGGGATTGCTTCCGTCATACAGGATACGGTCGACGAAATTCAGATTATCGGCCATGTTTTCAGTGGTTTTAATATCAGGATCATCATGTCCGGCTCCTTCAATAATCTTAAGTTCCGCAATGTCTGAGCCTGTTGTTTCGTTGATCTTCTTCTGCATCTCAACTGACTGGCCGTAGGGTATTATCTGGTCGTCTGAACCATGGACAAGCAGGATTGGGGGGAATTTTTTTGTTATGAGCCCTGCAGGGCTTGCTTCGGAAGACCTGTTGTCTCCGCTGCGTACATCAAATCCCATAAACCTGTTCACAACTTTGGTGCCTTCATCGGACAATGTTGTGATATCCGATACTCCATACCAGGAAACCACCCCCTGCACTGAACTTGACATGCCGGGGTTGCCCATAGAAAGATCTTCAAATCCGGGACTGTCGTTTGTGGCTGCCAGCATTGTTGCCAGATGTGCACCCGACGAAAGTCCCCATACGACAATCTTTTCAGTATCAATACGATATTTGTCGGAGTTGGCTCTCAGGAACCGTATCGCAGCCTTGGCATCATGCAGAGGTCCGGGCCAGGCAACCTCGCCGGCCAGACGGTAATTGACACTCACAACTGCATAACCCTGTGTTGTTGCCTGAAGAAGGGGAGCAAGCGACGCTGACTGCTTGTCTCCCGACGTCCATCCTCCTCCGTGAAACAATACTATTGTCTTGAATGGAGGTCTGCCGTAGAAGGGGTAGATAATGTCAAGCAAATGACTTTGATTGTCATCGGCAACGTAATGTACATTAAGCACGGCTGTAGGGAAGAGGCTCATATCGATGGTTCCTTCTTCGTGGCCGGGAACGGTAAAATTATCAGCTCCCGTTCCTCTGACAGCTTCACTCTGTGCCTCTCCGCCTGCTTCCCCTGATTTTTTGCCGGAACCATTTCTGCAGGAATACAGAGAGCCGAAAAAGATTAGTATGATAACGGTTGCTTTAAAATAGAATGCTGGTTTCATAGAGTAGTAAAGCTAAATAACGGTTATCGGTAATATTTGGTCAGATCATCTTTATTCAATTCCCGGTTGCGGATTACAAATATAATAACCAAAGTCCGAACAATAATGGTCTTGCTAAAAATAGTAAATTATCTTTGTCTGCTATGCTTTATAAAGGATCTCCGGTGACCTTAGGTACCGGCAGTGTATGGAAGCTGTTGCTTCAGTATGCAATACCTTCCGTTATTGCCATGACAGCTTCGTCGCTGTACAATATAATTGATAGTATCTTCATAGGGCAGGGGGTGGGAGCCCTTGCCATCTCGGGACTGGCAATAACATTTCCTCTTATGAACATAGCTGCTGCCTTCGGTTCGCTGGTGGGGGTTGGAGCTTCTACCCTTATGTCGCTCCGGCTTGGTCAGAAAGATTATGAGTCAGCAAACAATATCCTCGGAAATGTTTTTGTGCTGAATGGCATTCTCGGAACTATCTATTCTGTTGTTGTAATTATATTCCTTGATCCTATCCTTGGTTTTTTCGGTGCCAGTTCTGATACATTGCCCTATGCACACGATTTTATGATGATCCTGTCGCTGGGGAATATTATTACACACATGTATTTCGGGCTAAATGCGATGCTTCGCGCAACGGGTAATCCTGTTAAATCAATGTCGGCTACCATTTATACGGTAATTATCAATATTGTTCTTGCCCCGCTTTTTATTTTTGTATTCGGCTGGGGTATAAAAGGAGCCGCTCTGGCAACGATACTGGCCCAGGCATCGATGTTGGTCTGGCAGATATCGATTTTCACCAACAGGAAAAATTTCATCCACCTTCATAAAAGATCTTTCAGACTGAAACGTAAAATAGTCATGGATTCCATCTCAATAGGGATGGCCCCTTTCCTGATGCATGCTGTGGCAAGTATTGTAGTGATAATAATAAACCAGAGCCTTGTCAGACATGGCGGTGACCTTGCCGTTGGAGCCTATGGCATAATAAACAGGGTGGCTTTTCTTTTCGGGATGGTTGTGATGGGTCTTAACCAGGGTATGCAGCCTATCGCAGGTTATAATTACGGTGCAAAAAAGTACGACAGGGTAAACAGGGTACTGAAACTTACAATATTTCTGGCTACCGGGGTATTGAGCACAGGATTCCTGATAGGTGAACTTTTTCCCTATGCCGTGGCATCTGCTTTCACCCGTGACAGGGAGCTGATAGAAATTATTGTACCAGGCCTCAGGATAGTGATGCTGGTATTCCCGATAGTAGGGTTTCAGATGGTGACTTCCAATTTTTTCCAGAGTATAGGACTTGCAGGTAAGGCAATATTCATGTCATTGTCGAGACAGGTTCTCTTCCTTCTTCCTGCTCTTTTTATCCTGCCTCCATTGTTCGGGGTGAAAGGTGTATGGCTGAGCATCCCTGTATCCGACACCCTCTCAAGTCTTGTCGCAGCATATCTTCTTTTTACCCAATACAGAAAAATGAAATTTAACAATGAACATTAACAATAAAAAATGTTCAGCCTATGAAAGAAATATATGTCATTACAATTGGCAGGCAGCTTGGTAGCGGCGGTCGTGAAATCGGACAGAAGCTGGCTGGGCTTCTGGCTATTCCCTTCTACGACAAGGAGCTCATCAGGATTGCATCAAGGGAAAGTGGTCTGGGCGAAGAATATTTTGAAAAAGCCGATGAAAAAAAACGTTTCACATTTTTCGCAAACATACTGGGTCCAAAAGGATCGCTAACCGACGACCTGTATACGGGTTGGTATCTCAACGACGAAACGCTCTTCAGAATTCAGAGCGACATCATAAGGTCCCTGGCTGACAAAGCCTCAGCCCTTTTCGTAGGCCGCTGTGCCGACTATATACTTAAAGATCATCCACTGTGTCTGAATGTTTTTGTATATGCAGATATGGAAGACAGAATAAAAAGGATTACCGGCCTTCGCAATCTGTCTGAGAAAAAGGCTAAAGAATTAATTGAGAAGACAGATAAAAGCAGAGCAGAATATTACAGTTATTTTACGGGGAAGGAATGGGGATCTTCCGGATCATATCATTTATGTATAAATTCTTCATTACTGGGTATAGATGGAACTGTAGACCTTATCAAATATATCTCAGAGAAAAAATTCGGGCCGGCATCTGGTTTTTAATACTCATTTTGAAGGCATTGTTGTACGGAAGATGTAATTACCGGAGCCTGTTTCCAGCAAAACTCTGCCATCTCTTGTTCCGACGGCTTTCACTGATGCTGATTCTGATACCGGGAGGCCATTTTCGGTAATTTCATCCGGACCGTCTGCCGGGATTTCAACAGTTGCAAGAGAGTTCGGAGGTATTGAAACTTCAAGTGTAAGTATATTGCCTTCTTTTTTCCACGAGCTTCTGATTTCGCCTCTGATGGTTTTGTAGCTGGCTTCGCACCATATAATATCACCCACAATTTCAGGAGCTATAATTATGTTTTTATAGGCTGAAGATCCGGGAGCCTGGCGGATGCCCCCGGGTCCGCTGTAAAACCATTCCATCAGATGGCCAAGCATCATGTGGTTGTTTGAAACATTTGTAAGTCCTGCCCATGATTCGGTAAGGGCTGTCGCACCTTTTGCCAGCTGGTAACCGTAACCAGGCACATCTGACCTGGAGTTCATTTCAAAAATAAGCTGTGAAAAGCCTTCCTGTTCGAGAGCCCTGATAAGATAACGATACCCGACATCACCGGCGGTAAGGGATTTATTGTTCTCTGTGATGGAGCTGACGAGATTTTCTACGACAAGAGGTTTTATGCTGTCATCGACCATTCCGAAGAAAAGAGGCATGGAATAAGCTGTCTGACTTCCGGTTGAATAGACTTTTGTTTCCGGGTCGAGGAATTTATTATTGAATGATTTCCTGATTCTCTCAGCTAGATCTTTATATCCCGAAGCCTCTTCTGTTCTGCCTGTAAGCTCTGCCATCCTGCTCATAAGGGTTGCATCATAAAAATAAATGGCAGTGGCGGTCAGGGAAAGAGGAGTGAGCTGGGCCACTCCCGGAGACCTGGGACCAAGGTCATACCAGTCGCCAAGACCATGATCGAGGATGTTGTCTGTTGCCATCGATTCAAGGTAATGCATATAAGCTTCCATCATCGGCCATGCTTTTTCGATAGCTCCGGCATCACCATACCATTCATAAAGATCCCACGGAAGGATAATACATGCGCTGCTCCATTCAGGAGAATCACGGAACCCTTCTTTAAACGCCACATATTCAGGTGCAATATTTGGCACCAGTCCGTTTTCGCATTGTGCTTCCATCATGTCGTCGATCATCTTATCAAAAAGATTATGAATGTCGTAGATATACTTGACCGAATTTCCCATCAGATGGGTTTGCTCGAGCCATCCCAGTTTTTCGCGGTGAGGACAGTCGGTAGCTACACTGGCCAGATTGCTTTTTATTGCCCAGTTGATGAGATCATAAATTGAGTTGAACAGCTCATTTGAACACTTAAAGCTTCCGGCTGCCGGGGAGGAATTTCGTGTATGAAGCATCCGGATGCCTTTTATCACGGGCAGATCGCCCGGGCTTGGCAGCCCGGCAGGAACAGCACCCTCAGCCTGAAGATACCTGAATCCGTAATAGGTAAAGCGGGGGCTCCATGTTTCTATACCTTCTCCCTTGGTGGTGTATGAGAAATAATAAGGAGTCCCTGAAGCTCTCTGGGCAATTATAGAGTCTGAAGTTATGAGTTCAGCAGGACTAAGCCTGATCTCACAGCCCTCCTTACCCTTAACGGCAAGTGATATGATACCTGACGCATTTTGTCCGAAATCGTAAACAAATATACCTGAATCGGGACTGAAAATTGATACCGGATCGAAGGTTTCATGAACCCTGAGGGGGTGGTCAGGTTCCGGCCTGAGAATTCCTCCGGGATCCTTCACCCTGACGGCATTCTTCCAGCCGTCATCATTGAATCCTGATCTGTCCCAGCCAGGCTGTTCCAGCCTCGCATCATAATCTTCACCTCCGAAGAGACTTGCAAAGGTTATTGGAGAAGCTGAAGTTTTCCAGGTTTCATCAGTGGTGATGATCTCCTCAGTACCGTCTTTATAAACGATTTTCAGCTTAAGCAGAAGTTTAGGAGCACCATAAGTTATCACCAGTTTGTAATAACGTTCTCTGTTAATATTATAGAAACCATTGCCCACCAGTACCCCGAGAGTATTTGTTTTTCCTGACAGCAGGTCAGTGATGTCCAGGGTGTTGAAATAACAGGTCTTGTGATAATCGGTCCAGCCCGGTGACAAAAAGCTGTCGCTTGTCCTGTGTCCGTTTACCGTAAGTTCGTAGTGGCCGAGACCGCTGATGAAAACCAGAGCCTGTTTTACCTTTTTGGATAATGAGAACTCTTTGCGGAAATATGGCACCACAGATCTCTTTTGTGCAATGTCGCCTTCTATCTTAATTCCTTTATGAATTCCCGGAACAAGTATCATTGAATCGGGAATATCTTCATATCCGATCCAGTATGCTCCATCCCAGTCCGACTCATCAAAAAGGCCCGTTATGAAATATGACGTTTCGCTCCATCCTGATACTTTGTCACTTTCGTCCCAAATCCTGACTTTCCAGTAATATTTATGGCCAGGTTCGAGGGCGGGACCGGAATATGATATCCAGTAAGAATCCTGTGAAATTATTTTACCTGAATTCCACAATGCTGTATTTTCATCTTTTATTAATGGAGAGGTATTGAGTATAAGCTGGTAAGCAGTCTGTGAGTTTCCCCTGTTTTCTGATGTGATGATCCAGCTGAATTGAGGGGATTCTCCCGTGCCGGAAGGATTAATGAGATTATCACACCTGGGTTCTGCAGGAGACAGCTCCGACAGATCACCCCCGGAACAGGAGGCCAGGAAGATAAGCAGGATGATTGCTGAAGATGATTTTTTCATGACGGGTATTATAATTTTAGTCTCATCGCATAGCCGACAAGGAATAAAAATACTATACCCGTATCAACAATTCAATCAAAAATGAATATTTCTTCAATTTTTGAACTGAACACTACGGCAATATCATGGGCGAGCTTCAGTGACGGATTGTATTTGTTCTTTTCAAGGAACACAATTGTCTCGCGCCTGACATTCACTTTTTTTGCCAGTTCATCCTGAGTAAGTTTGAATCTGGCCCTGAACTCTTTTATCCTGTTATTCATTTCTTACCCCCCTGAAATTTAATATGAGCCAGCATATTACCCACGACAGGGCCATGCCGAGGATTCCGGCACCTATGAGTTCTTCGGTATCAAGAGTTACACGGTCTTTGATGAACAGTATGGCCACCCACAGGTAAAGAGAAACATAATATGACCATGCTGCAGTCCGGAGAAGAACTTTCTTCGACATTTCATCTTCTGCAGGTTCACCTCGTTTTGCGCTTGTAAGTCTGCGAAAACCGATGTACAGGGCAAATCCGACCACCAGGATTATTACGACTAAGCTCAGAACATCAAAAGTTTTAAAAGCTTCAGACGACGAACTGATCCATAGCCCCACTGAAACCAGGACAAGGGCTGCCACGATAAAAACGATTATTGCTCTTTTCATTTTTAAAAGTGTTGGTTAATTAATTCTAACACAAAGTTAGAAATAAATAACATTAATATCCAAATTTTATGCAATTTTTTTTTAGAATTAATCCTGATCCCCTACGGGTAATGGTATGATAAAGGAGCCATGGGATGTACAAAACCTGAACCGCTACGCGGCAGGAAGAATGAAGGTGTGGTTATTGCGTGTGGCGCATAAGGTATTGTAAGGGAGTGTATCGTAATGTGATGTTTCCTCTTAGAGGATAAACTCTTCAGTTCCCTTTTATTTGCAGATTTTCACCGAAAACATACACTTTCCCTTTTTCGGTTGATTTCAGTTCGACGATATTTCCAAGGTAACTTAGCTTAAGGGGATTTCCCAGCACGGATGCGATAGTAGCCTGTATAAGTTTTCCGTTCTCCCAGTCGATGTCAACCTGAAAGCCTCCCCTGGCCATTAGTCCGTGGATATGACCGGTTTTCCATATTGCCGGCAGGGCAGGCAGAAGTTCAATCTCTCCGGCATGACTCTGAAGCAGCATTTCAGTGATGCCTGCTGTGCCCCCGAAATTACCGTCTATCTGGAATGGGGGATGGTTGTCAAAAAGATTGTTAAGTGTAGATTTTGTAAGCAAAGCCACGACATTTTCATATGCTTTTTCGCCGTTTTTCAGGCGGGCGTAAAAGTTGATTATCCAGGCGCGGCTCCAGCCGGTATGTCCGCCACCGTGAGAAAGACGGTATTCAATCGTCTTTCCTGCGGCCTCAAGCAGTTCAGGGCTTCTTTGTGAAGTGATCTGGTTACCGGGATGAAGTCCGTAAAGATGAGAAATATGTCTGTGTCCCGGTTCGGCTTCCTCCAGTTCCTCATGCCATTCGAGTATACGGCCGTCAGAACCCGTTTGTACAGGTGCCAGCTTTACCAGTGTTTTTTCTATCTTCTTTCTGAAATTTCTGTCTGTATCCAGAACCCGGCCGGCTTCCAATGTGTTTTGCAGCAGGTCCCTTATGATCATGTGGTCCATTGTCGGGCCCATCACCATGCTTGCGTTTCCTCCTCCGGGGATCTTAAAACTGTTTTCAGGAGATATTGACGGGCCGGAAACCAGCTTGCCTGTACGGGGGTCTTCTGTAAGCCAGTCGATACAAAATTCTGCTGCTTCCTTCATGATGGGGTATGATTTGTCTCTCAGGTATTGAATATCCCCGCCAAAAAGGTAATGATCCCATATATTCTGGCAGCTCCATGCGATTCCCATGGGCCACATCCCATAGCGGATGGCTCCCAGGGGTTCGGTGTAGTGCCATACGTCGGTTGTATAATGGGCGACGATACCTTTCATGCCGTATACTTCCGAGGCTGTTCTCCTGGCAGCGGGTCTCATGGCGTCGATAAAATCGATGAAGGGCTCCTGAAGTTCCCCGAGGTTGGTTATCCATGAAGGCCAGTAGTTCATTTGTATGTTAATGTTAATATGGTAATCGGCACTCCATGGCGGCTTCAGTCCGTCGGCCCAGATGCCCTGCAAATTTGCAGGCAGACCACCGGGTCTCGAACTGCTGATCAGGAGGTATCTTCCAAACTGATAATAAAGTTCAATAAGGTCATTATCGGTATATCCGTTTTTTATTGCCGTCAGCCTGGCATCGGTAGTAAAATATGAACCGTCATTTGATCCGAGGTCTATCGAAACCCGGTCAAAAAGAGAACGATAATCTTGTATATGTTCATTAAGGATGTCCTCATAAGTCTTTCCGGATATTTCCTCCATACGATCGGATGAAGTCTGAGAGGGGTCGCTGCCCCAATAATCTGTTGCTGCTGTTAAAAAAATAACAACCGACTTTGCTTTGTCAACTTTTATGCTGTCGCCGGATGTTGTCAGGCTGCCTCCTTCAGGATCGATTTTAAGTCTGGCTGACAACCTTACGCCGTTTCCATTTCCCACATGTTCGCTCATCTCGATCTCATTGTCTGCTGATTTAAATGCAGCCATGTTTCCTGGCCGCGACAGCCGCGCTGTAAATGAAATAGCGTCATCGCTGTCGGCTGTGATTCTCATAACCACTGCTTTACCTGGTGCCGTTGAAAAAATCTCCCTTGAATATTTTATCCTGTTTGCGGTGTAGGTGATCCGTGCAACGGCATTTCTTACATCAAGTTCTCTTATATAATTCGATGTAGCGCGCATCTCTCCAAAATCCAGATACAGGTCACCAAGAGTCTGGTAACTAGATGCATCATCGCGTTTGAAGCTTCCAAGTATACCTGACCGGGCAAGTTTTTCAGCTTCCTGGTATTTTCCGGCAAAAAGCAGACGGCGGACCTCTGGCAGGGTCTTTTGTGCGGCAGGATTGGCATGCCACCCCGGGCTTCCGCTCCAGACGGATTCTTCGTTAAGCTGCAGGCGTTCCCTTTCAGTTCCCCCGAAGATCATTGCCCCAAGATGTCCGTTTCCTACAGGAAGAGCTTCATTCCAGTTTTGGGCAGGTTCGGTGAACCATATCCTCATTTCCCTGTCAGCATCCTGTGCTGATGTATGCATCAGACCTGAAAAGAACAGGAAGAGAGAAGTTAAAATCGAAAAAAACCTGATTTCTTTCATCATTTTCCGGGTTATAGAGGTAAATTTAACTTAAAAAATAATAAGGACATACATGAAAAAGACCACGAAGTTCCTTTCAGAAATCTTTACAGGCTCAGCTGCTGTAATTATGTTCATCCTGGTCCTAACATTTATTACATCAGGTACTGATTGTTTTTCACAGTACATACAGCCATCACACAGGGAACCTGAAACATGGGAAATTCCTGTAAGAGATCCGGGTTATTACGGAGAATCAGGTAAAACTTATGTCTTAATGAAAGACATTTCAGATCGTGGAAGTGTTATTTTTCTCGGAAGGGATGTGACAGTTGATCTGAATGGTCATACTCTGACATACGCAGACGGGTCTTATGGTCATATTCCAAACTATAGTTTTGAGGATGATCTCGAAGGATGGGATATATCAATGGCCCCCGGAGCCTCAACAGCAGGCAGGAAAGTTCATGTTATGATAGGAGAAAAAGTGCTTATGCTGGCACCGGGGAATGAGGTCGTTTCTTCCCCTGTCTTTCTGCCTGAAGCAGACCGGTCATATTTTGCATTTTGCGGCGTAGCAGCCCAGGAAATGATAATCAGCATCATTGTTGAAGATTCGGAGGGGAAGGAAGTTGCAAGGGGTGATTCCCTGTCGCCAAGGCTGGGAGGGGGGATACCTTATGTTCATATGAACGGTATCCCGTCGGGAAATTACAGGCTTCGGATAAAAGCCCTTACGGACTGTATTTTAGATTATGCAGATATACGGCCTGCTCTCGACGTGGGGATAGGGATTGTTGAGCAAATTGAGCCGTGGGTCGGCTATGAAGATCTTTACAGGTCAGTTCACGGTTCATTTTATGATTATTCAACCGTGAGGGGCGGTACAGTTCCTTTACAGGGTATCCCTGTTGTGAAAGGAAGAGGATCGGTTACCATCAGGAACGGGATTATCAGAAATGCCACTGAAGCTATCCTTTCGTGGGGTGTTCAGTCAAACGCCGGTGATGTTACCGTTATCCTCGAAAATGTGAAGATCATTACTTCCGGTATCAATACAAATGCAGTTGATGTTCCGCAAGCTGTCATTTCGAAATGCACCTTCGACATAAATAATCCTTTTATCATCAACAGGCACGGATCTGACAATTATGGTGTCGACCTCTGGGGTAAGATGCCTTCGGAAGTATCATATTCGGAGTTTTACGGTGGACAGGGTTGTCTGGTCTTCAAGGGTGATTTTTCAAAGATCCATCATAATCTGTTTGTTAACAGGCAGACTGTTACCAACCATTACAGTATAATGGCAATGGGCGACAGTTCGCTTATATACAATAACAGGATAATGCCTGAGACCGGGTCGGGAATAGAAATATACATACACCGTGGAATGGAGATCTTCAACAATGAGATAAGTGTGGAAGCTGCCCCTCCCACCTGCGAATACGGGCATTCGGAGTTCAGTACCACCGCCATACGCATTGCCGATTACAACGCTGTTCCGGGCACCGGCAGGGCAGCCTGGGGTAACAGGGTTTATAACAACAGGATATTGGTAAGAGGGAGGGATTATCCTGAATTTGAAGATTATATCCCGATGGCCTGGGCGGTATTTTACAGCACCAGCGGTGGCGAAAATTATTTTTTTGGTAATGAGATCACCGTCGAGGATCTGACTCCGGGGCTTAAAAATGAGACATCAGCATTCTATATTGGCGGAAGATGCAACGGAGGGACTTTCAGCAATAACAGGATAACAACTAATGTTCCTGCATTCTGGGTAGCTACACGTTACGGGCCGGCGTCAAATATTGCGATCTCCGGCAATCACATCATTAAATCGGCTTCTGCAGGCGATGATTTCAGACCTGTAAGAATGGGGTGGTATAATGCTGTTGCAGAAAACATTCAGTTCAGATCCAATCATACAGAAGCTTCACGTTTTGAGATTGACAAGACAGACAAAGAACATTCATATACTGTATTCTGGACCCTTGGTGTGAGGGTCTTTGACGGCAGGGGTAAAACCTGTGAAGGAGTTGAAGTGCTTATAACAGATTCGGAAGGAGAAGAAGTCTCGAGATTGAAAACAGATAAAAGCGGCCTTGTAAGGCAGGAGCTTGCCGGCTATGCGGTAAGCGGAAAGGAAAGGAAGAATTATTCACCCTACACTGTTCACGCAGGCAGAAGCAGACAAAAGGTGGATCTCGATTCGAATAAGGATGT
>JAFGXX010000232.1 GCA_016936435.1 Bacteroidales bacterium | reverse complement strand
GCTGTTGCAGGAACAGCAGCCGGAGGTGCCATGGGTGCAGTTATAGGCAGGGCATCAGGCAACACTGCTCTTGGCGCAATTATCGGTGCTGCTGTCGGAGGCGGAGCAGGAGCTGTAATCGGCCATCAGATGGACAAACAGGCTGAAGAAATAGCGAAGAGTGTCCCTGATGCAAAGGTTGAACGTGTGGGTGAGGGTATCATTGTGGAATTCAGCAGTAATGTCCTTTTTGCATTTGACAAATCAGATCTTTCAGCCGATGCAAAAACAAGCCTTGATAAACTGGTCAAAGTCCTGAACTCATATCCTGATACGAATATTGAAGTGCAGGGACATACCGACTCCAAAGGGAGCGTAGCTTATAATCAGAATTTGTCTGAGCAGCGTGCTGCTGTAGTGTCGGGTTACCTGTCAGACAAAAATATAACTGCAGGCCGGCTTACAATTAAAGGGTTTGGTGAAAATGCACCAAAGTATGACAATGCAACTGCAGACGGGCGCACCCAAAACCGCAGAGTCGAATTCCTGATCTCTGCAAATGAAAAAATGATTGCTGCTGCTAAGAAAGAAACCGGGCAATAGAATTAAAAGGTAATACAATAATTTGGAAATCTTAATATTAAATGAATATGAAAACGAAGTTACTTACTTTATCGGCAATCTTTATCCTTGTAACATTTACGGTTCAGGCTCAGATTGGTTTTGGGATCCTGGGCGGATTAAATTTCCAGAATCTGAACGGCAAAGATTTCGTCGGAGATAAACTCGAATATGATATGATCCCTGGTTTTCATGGCGGAGTAAATGTTCAGATCCCTGTTGCCCAGGAATTCTATTTCCAGCCCGGAGTGCTATTCTCGACAAAGGGAGCAAAATATGTTGCCAATTCACTAACAACCACAATCAGGCTTTCATATGTTGAAGTGCCTCTGAATTTGGTTTATAAAGGGAAACTGGGAAATGGATTCGTCATACTCGGGTTCGGACCCTACCTGGGCTTCGGTATAGGTGGCAAAGTAATATCTGAAGGCGGGGGTACAAAGATCGAGACTGATATTATTTTCCAGAATACCGTGGAATCGGGGGATGCGCTCTATCCACCCTATTTTAAAAGGTTTGATGCCGGAGCTAACATTTTTGCGGGGTATGAATTGGCAGGAGGGATCTTCCTCCAATTGAATGCACAGCTTGGGATGCTGAAAATTAATCCCGAAGATAATCTGACTGAACCTTTTTATAGCGATAAATCATCAGTTAAAAATACCGGTTTCGGACTTTCAGTCGGGTACAGGTTTTAGGAACAAGGAGTATCAGGATTTACAAAACTATTAAGTAGTCAGGTTAAATGAAAGAAAAAACTTAAGATTTTTTTTGTTATAGTTGCAATCGCGATACTGTTCGCACTCCTGACGACCCTATATGTTAACCCCCGCGTTATAAAAAGAATCGAGGCAGTTTAAACGGCGAGGATAGTGATTTTCAGTTAAAACAGACAAGGTCCATACATCATTATTCCCGTCAGGAATAGAACCGGAAGGAATCACCATAGACACAAATAAAGATTATGATTTCACATCACGGTACGATTTCCGGACCAATAGGATTGAAACCGGCTTCGGTGGCATTCGTGTTAACGACATAATTATTGCAGATTGATTTATAAGAGATTTCGAATTTATTATTAATGATTACCGATACTCATTTAATATACTAAATACCATTCCACACTCCGTTCTATTGGAAGATTATTTTTGAAGGTCTTTCAATTTCAAAATCCCTGAAACCAAAATCGGTTGTCTTAAATGAATTCATTTTAAAAACATTCTGCCCGATCCCGGGGATTACAGGATAAAATGAGATGGATAACTGGAATGATTTAAAAACCAGATTTTCATTTTTAATTAATACGCCCAATCCTAACTGTGAATAGACTTTACTGTTTTTAAATCCGTCTGCCGCATTTCCAAGCATGCCAAGAGAACATATCAGATATGGGCCAAAATGGAATCCGATGAGGTTCCAGGGAGCATACGACTGGGTTTGAAGAGTAAACAGGAGGCGATGAGTCCCCGACAATGAAGGGCTGACAAATCCATCCAGTCCGTAACTGTCATTAATAGTTAAACTATCATAGGCGAACCGGTTTATGCCAATTGTGACCTGCGGTTTTAAGAATTCCCGGAATTTCCATCTTCCTATTTCAAATAAACCCGTAAAATAATTTATGCCTGCGGTAAAAACACCCTGTTCGGCATGTGATGAATGAAAGAAAGTTCCGAATTCGAAGTCGGGACTCAGGTAACCCCAGTTATAATAGTTGCCGAATGAAAACCTCATGCCTAAATACATCCGCGCTGAATTATTTCTTACCTGGTAACCGCCCGTCAAACCAAAAACCTTCCCTTCCGGCACATCTTCGATGACCCCATATTTAAAAATATATTTATCCTGAACATATTTTCTTGCAGAAATTCCAATGCCGGCCAGAAAGAAATCTTCATCGGAATATATAAGCAGCGGGTCATTTTTTTCAGATGGTTTTTCAGAATAACGGATACGAAAATAACGTGCTGACAGTATTAAATTGGTTTTAGGTTCATCCTCCTTATTGCTTTTAAAAACAGGGATAGCCTTGCCTGCCCAGTAATCCTGGGTTATAAATTTCATATTGACAGGGGCAAAAACCGAATTCAGATCCTTCAGGGAGTCATTTTTGTTTTGAATGGCAAAAGAGATACCTCCTGCCCATTTCGTCAGCGGGGAAAAGAAGGGACGATCTATGATCATGCTCCCCAGGTAATTTGCGTATCCGTCAATGCCAAAGTGGAATTTTGCGTTTATATAGGTGTTACGTATGTTTGGGATCGAATAATCGGTATTGAAAGAATCAATTCCAAAAACAAGATTTCGTGAATAAGCATTCCGGAACTCATGACCGAATCCAAGAAAATTATTTTCGGTTATATCGGTCCTGATCTTTTTAGCTGAAACGGAACCCTGGGGTATGATGCTCCATTTATCCAGTTCGCGGATAAAAATATCGACCGAATCGGACCTGCCTCCTGGTGATCCCACGTAAAAATAAACCTCATGAACAAAATTTTGTGCGCGTATCAAACGCTCTGACTCCTTTACAAGCAAAGAATTGAACGGTTCATTTTTCCGGAAAAGTAACAGGTTTCTTATCGCAATACTCTGTGTATTAATATGGATCTTATTACCTGCTCTTACAGGAAAATTCTGTTTTGCAACAGCCGTGTCAGTGGCCGAATAACCAAATGGATCAAGAGTTATAATGACAATGTTCCTGATAATTCTCCCCTCAAAGGTGTTATATGGTTTTTGTATCAGTCTCTTATATGATTTCTTTTTTTTGATTGCTGCAACCGGTTCAAAGACCATTCGGTACATAAATTTGGTAATCTTTCTCCGTTTTGAAAAAGATTCAATATTCTTATAAAGGCTGGTTGAGTCTGCTTTGACACTATCCTGCTGTGCCGCTGCAAATTCATTGAATGAAAAGGATACAAATGTCAGTATGAAGAAAACTCTGAACCGCATCAGCGTTTACTGTTTTCGTTCTACATACCTTTCCCGACAAAAAAGGGTTTAATGTTCAGGGCTTTTAAATGACTGACTGACTGTCGATTGATATTTTTCTCTATATTCGTTACTGTTTCGTTGCTGTACTTTTCGATCGTCAGCCGTGCCATAAGGTAGCTCAGCGTTGATTCTGCACCCTGGTTAAGGTTCACATGGGTCTCTTCCATTCCGTCGTAACAACCTCCGGTACACGGGTTATAAATAATCTGATGAAGACGGTTATTTCCTAAAAACCAGTTAAAAGCTGTTTCCATTTTTAAGCGATATTCTTCGTCTGAAAATGCCTCATAAAACTCACTTAATGTCATTATTGTATAGGCAACATCAATGGGTTGCTCGCCGAATTCCCCCGAAACCTGCCCTCTTGTAAGCCAGCTTTTATTTGAGATTACATCTATCCCATTATCATTAAAGGTCTGAGATATCAGAAATTTGAAAGATACTCTGGCGATGTTTTCATAAACCGGGTCGCCGGTTAACAACCATGTGTATAACATAGCTTCAGGCAAAATGCTGTTGGCATACGTGAGATACCCTTCGAACCATTCCCAGTTCTGAATCCCTTCATGCCTGTACATCTGAACCAGTCTGCCAGCCAGAAGCTTTATCAGTTCAGGATATTCAGGCGACTTTGATGCACTATTGCAGTAATACAAACCTTTTATTGCGAAAGCCATTGCCCGGGTTGAATTCATGGTTTCTATATGAGGCAATGCCTTTTGGATGATTTTCATGGCTTTTGATATGATATCCTCAGGAAGTAACCCCCTGAGCGAGACTAAATATCCCAGTGCCCATAAAGCTCTTCCATTTGAATCATCGAGATTTACTGTCCGGTTCTGACCGGTAAACCTGATGAAGGAATCCACGTAGTTAAAAAAATCACCCCCGGACTGCTGACAAAGACTTATAAACCCGAGATATTTTCGTATGTAGACCAGACTCTTGTTATCGCCGGTTAATTTAAAATACATGCACATGGTGATCATAGCCCTTGCATTATCATCAACGGTATACCCTGAACTTATATCGGGCTGATTGATTTTTGAGAACTGAATGATTCCCGTATTTGTAGTCATCTGCTTCAGGTGGCTGAGGTTGATAGCCGGAAGATTATAACATGTTAACACTTTACTACTGCTGAGCTTTTCAAACAACATGGCATGAGCAACAGCAGAGTTTTCCCACGACGTGGATACTATTTTCTGTAAGGTATTCGTACTGATATTTCTTCTCAACGGCTCATCGTTGAGCAATTTGACAGCTCCATCTGCCAGCTGCCGGGAGTTGCAAAAGTCGAAAATAATTCCAATATCCTTAGTCAGAACTTCCTTTGCATGAGGAATAGGGGTGGAAATGATGGGACAGGCACAACTCATGGCATATACGAAAGTGCCGCTAACAGCCTGGTTAGGGTTATTTGAAGTAAACAAATATATATCTGTAAGCTGCAGATATTCGAGAAGATCGGGTAATGGCAGATACCTGTCTACAAATAACACATGATGAGTAAGTTTATTTAGTATTACAATGGATTCAAGCTTTTTTCTGTAAACTTCACCTTCCCTTTTCACAACCTCCGGATGTGTCTTGCCAATTATTAGAAAGATCACATCGGGATTAGTTTTGATTATCGAAGGCATCGCTTCAAGGGTAGTTTCAATACTCTTCCCCGAGCTTAACAGTCCAAAGGTGGTAAGTACCCGTCTGCCCGTCAGGCCATATTTTTTTTTCAGATACACTTTGCTAAGGTGGGGTACCAGATGTGTCCCATGCGCAATTACAGATATTTTATGCTCCGGGATATTATATTGATTGATAAGGATTTCCGCTGAATTATGAGTCATAACGATGACCGACTTGCAAACATCTGCAATATCCGCTATTTTCGATTTCAATATTTCATCCGGATCAGGCAGAACGGTATGAAATTCTATCACCACCGGCTTTGATAATTCATATAAGAATTGTTCAAATGCTTCCTCCTGCTCTTTAAAAAATCCAAACTCGTGCTGGATCAGTACTATTTTAATTTGGTCGTCTTTATTAATATCCGATGCTAATTTCCCATAACCTGAAGCCAATGAAGTATTAAGGATATATTTCACTTCATCAGGATATGAATAAGAGGAATTCCCTGATTCAAGGGCACATACTCTCACCGTTAAAGAATTGCTGAACTTATTATTGAGCGCCTTTATAAGATCCTGTGAATAGGTTGCTATCCCGCATACCCTGGGTGGATATGAGGTAATAAAAAGGATTTCAGCCGGTTCATTGAGATTATTCTTCATCTTTTTTCATATATGTCAATAATTCGGCCACCAGTTCCGAAAATTTGACTGAAGCGCAGGCAATAAGAGAATCGGCCGCTCCATAATAAATAAATAAGGTATTGCCAAACAAGGCAGTACCGGTTGGAAAAACAACATTATTAACCTCTCCGTGCAATTCCCAGTCATATTCAGGAAAAAACAGCGGGTATGGAAGTCTGGCCAGCTCTTTTGAAGGGTCATTAAGGTCCAGCATGGCAGCACAGGCAGAATAGATCAACCCCCTTTTTGAACTTCTGACACCATGATAGATTAGCAACCATCCATGCTCTGTTTCTATCGGAGGGCAGCCGCTTCCTATGTATTCTGACTCATGAGGATAAACCGGGTCCAGGACAATCTGATCCTGAAGGTTAAGGAAGTACCTATCCCAGAATTCTTTGGAAAGATCTTTCAGGCTGTCTGTTGCAACTATTTGTATTCCCGGCCGGATCCTGTGAAGAAAAACCAGTTTGCCACCTATCCTCCGGGGAAAAAAGATCACATTTTTATCCCACAGCATTATTTTCTTATCAGGATCGGCTTCCTGGTAATAAAACTTATGATTACGGTAATAGTTCTTATTCACTTTCCCCTCTGATTCGGCCAGATAAACAAATTCCGCATATGTTATCTGTGGAACGACGAGCCCCTGTTTTGTAAAATGAAGCAGATCTCCTGATGTAGCTAAAGCTCCGCGTGCATTAGTCCCATCGTACCCGGTATAGGTCAGGTAATACATATTATCGATCTTAACAATGCGGGCATCTTCAACACCTTGTGTTTCATATTCGAATTCAGGAACCATAATTGGCTTATCCCACCTTTCAGTAACATTCAAAGGTCCATCCAGACGGCAATAACCTATACTTGAATGATTTCCTTTTCTGACAGCCCGATAGAAAAGATGAACACTGTCGCCTTCACGGATTACTGCAGGATTAAGTACACCTTCATTTTCAAACTCCAGATCTGTCTTCGCTAACAGGATCCCTTCTTTCTTCAGCTTTATCATTCAGCCGTTTCTTTCAGAAGGCTTTCCTACCCTGTACAACCCTTAATAATACGGCAACAATAGCAATAATAAGAAGAATATGGATCAAACCTCCGGCATTGAATCCGAGGAATCCGATCGCCCATGCGATAATTAAAATAACCGCAATGATGTAAAGTAAGTTTCTCATGTCTGAATGATTTTATTGTTCTGGTTAATACTACGGAATGGTTTGCCGATGCCGCCATTTACTATTCGTATCCGCTTTTAATTACTGTCGAAATCATTTTAAATCTTTCGTTTGCTTTGACAATATTCGATGAGTGAGCAGGAATGATTATAGACTGTCCTGTCTGCAGAGCGTTTGAAATTCCGTCAATTACGATCTCTGCTTTGCCATCGATTATCTGGACGAAAGTGTCGAATGGGATTGATTTTTCAGCCATGGCTTCACCGGTATCGAATGAGACTGCGGTAATGTTCCCCGTTGTCTTTTTTATAATCGACTTGATGACAACCGAATTTGAAACGTATTCAATAATCTCAACAATGATGTGCGCTTTCCCCTTTTCAACCTCGTTATTATCCATCTTCACCGGATTAATTCAAGATTTATACCTTTGAAATGAAGCTCAAAGGCTGGTTGTGGATCAGCCTTTGATAATCAGCTTCATGAGAATGTCAGATTACACTGCAAATGTGCAATCCTTTGTCATAAGAATCGTTACATATTTCCGAAAATAAGTTACATCATTCACACATCTTCAAGTGCACGATGCCTTTTTTGCCTGAGATATTTAAAATAGGTAGGAGTAAGCCCTGTCATCTTCTTAAACTGGTTTGACAAATGAGCCACACTGCTGTAATGAAGTTTCCAGGCAATTTCGGTAAGGGTGAGTTCATCATAAACCAGCAGCTCTTTTACTTTTTCGATTTTATGTGCAAGGTAAAATTGTTCAATAGTGATCCCCTTAACTTCGGAGAAAAGATTTGCAAGGTATGTATAATTGTAATTGAGCTTTTCGCTCAGGTAATTTGAAAGGTTTATTTTTATCTGCTCATCCGTATAATGGACCAACTCGATTATTAATGTCTTTATTTTTTCTACCAGGATGCTTTTCTTGTCGTCCATCAGAAGAAGTCCTGTTTTCTTAAGTGCTGTGCCCAGCTGCTTCAACTGCTCCGGAGAAACATCTTCCATTATTTCCGCTTCACCCAGATCGACATTTATGTAATGCAATCCCAGTTTTTCGAGCTCGGATTTTACTACCATCTTGCACCGGACACATACCATATTCTGGATGTAAATCTTCATTCAGATATTAATTCATATTTGATCAGTTCATATATTACAAAAATAAACTTTTTTCCCATTCACATATGACAGAAGGCTGTATGGTAATAATGAATCTGATCTTAAACCATCATATATACGGGGATTTTTTTGATACCTGATTTTTAATTGTATCCTGTATCTTTACATAATTAACATCACTTCTTGCAAAAGAATTTAAAACTTTGATTTTGTCACCTGCCGAAAGAGTTTGGAGCAACCTGATATCAGCATTGAAAGCAGCCTAAAAAAAAGCCCCGGGAAATATGTCATACAAACTGGTTAAAGTCTATAAATATTATTTGCCTTTTTTCTGATTATCTTTATGAGGCCTATTGCTCAACAATGAAAATTAAGATAAAAACCGCTCGCCTTTCGGTGATATCGAATACCTTCCTGATACTTCTTAAACTGATTGCAGGTATCATCAGCGGATCGGTCAGCATAATATCGGAAGCCATCCATTCGTCGATCGATCTTATTGCCGCGGTAATTGCTTATTTTGCCGTGAAAGTGTCAGACAATCCGCCCGATTCAAACCATCCCTACGGACACGGAAAAATGGAAAATATCTCGGGGGTTGTGGAAGCTCTCCTGATTATAGTTGCTGCTATCTGGATCATTGCTGAAGCCGTAAAACGGATACTGGGAGAAGAAGCTGTCCTGGGGTCTCTGTGGCTCGGTTCACTGGTAATGATCATCTCAGCGGTTGTAAACTGGTTTGTATCGAGAAGACTCTACAGGGTTGCCCGCGAGACAGGTTCGCTGGCACTTGAAGCAGATGCTCTCCATCTCAGAACCGACGTTTATACCTCAGCCGGCGTGGCCGCAGGCCTGGGACTTATAATCCTGACTGGAATAAAATGGTTCGACCCTGTGATTGCAATCCTTGTGGCACTCTTTATCCTTAAAGAATCGGCAGAGCTTCTCAGTCGGTCATTCCGGCCCCTTCTTGATTCTTCATGGTCACCTGAAGAAATTAACACACTTGAAAAATTACTCGATGAAATGGGAGTCAGGTACCACGACCTTCGTACCCGTAAAGCCGGTAATTACAGATTCATCGATGTCCATGTTGAGGTGCCGGGAAAGGAATCTGTAAACGCTGCTCACGAATACTGCGATGATATTGAACTGAAGCTTATGGATTTATTTGAAAACCTCAATGTCACAATCCATGTTGAACCGGGATAAAAGATCGTTCTTCCGGCATAGCGGTGTTGTGCCACACTTCAAGACAGGATTTACTGAACCGTTTAATATCTGAATAAATATTAATCACAAATCATAAAAATACAATGTCATTAACCGAAAGAATTTCAAAAGAACTGGTCGCTGCAATGAAAAGCGGCGACAAAGTCGCTCTTGAAGCAATAAGGGCGGCCAAGACTGCGTTTCTGCTTGCAAAATCAGAAAAAGGACAGCAGGAACTTACAGCTGATGAAGAATTTAAAGTAATTCAAAAACTGGTTAAGCAGAGAAGGGAATCAGCACAGATATACGCCGAAAATGACAG
>JAFGXX010000231.1 GCA_016936435.1 Bacteroidales bacterium | reverse complement strand
GTGGGTTCCATCAGACCAATGAAAAATAAATATATACTGATGAAAATATGGATTTCAACAAAACGGTCGATCTGATCATCAGGGACCTTGATGAAGCGACCGAGATCATCGACGATCTGAAGAATTATCCGGGAGTCCCGGTAATCGAGGTAGAAATGGCAAAGGCAAAATGCAGGAATGCTGCAGCTGTTATTGCATTGCTGAAACAGATCCCCGGGCAGACGGCAGATTCTCCAAAGAAGGTATCGGAACAACTTCCTCCCAAAGCACCTGAAGCTGATATAAAAAATGAGAATACCGGAATGGATGCTTCCCGGGAAAAAGATGCTGTCATCGATACAGGCAACCAGGAATCCGTTGACATAGAGATCACTCATAAGGCTGACAAGATTATCCAGCCCGGAATTTTCGCCGATACTTTCGGGGCTCCTTCCGACAGACTTAACGAAACGCTCGGGGGCATGAGAGATAAAGACGATGCATCAGGTTATTTCAACACGGGTCCTCTCACAAAATTTGCCGAGGCAATAGGAATAAACGACCGTTTTCTATTCGTCAGAGAACTTTTTGACGGAAATTCAGAAACTTATAATGAACTGATCCGGCAACTCGATCATACAACCTCACTCAGCGAGGCCAGAGGTCTGCTGGTGACATTCACCGGTGAAAAGGCAAAGACAGAGCCGGGTATGCAGCTTCTGGAACTGATAAAAAGGAAATTCAGGGCTAATGAGTAAACTCTTCCTTGTTCCGACACCCATTGGCAACCTTGGGGATATAACAATCCGTGCACTGGAAGTACTTGGCAGTGTGGATTTTATTCTGGCCGAAGACACACGGGAGGCAGCAAAGCTTCTACGTCATCACGGCATTAAATCACCGCTGCGATCGCATCACATGTTTAACGAGCACCGTACTGTCGACGGCGTATGTTCCAGGATCATGAAAGGGGAAAGGGCAGCACTGATTTCCGATGCCGGCACACCGGGGATATCCGATCCCGGTTATCTCCTTGTAAAACACTGCATAAAAAACAATATACCCGTAGAGACACTTCCCGGTCCGACTGCACTTATCCCGGCGCTGGTCAATTCCGGTCTTCCATGCGACAGATTCTGCTTCGAGGGGTTCATACCCTCAAAGAGAGGAAGGAACAAAAGGATGGAAGCCCTCGAAAATGAAACACGAACGATGATCTTTTATGAGTCTCCCTTCCGCCTTGTCAAAACTCTCGAGGAAATGGCTGAAAGGTTCGGAAGCGAAAGAGAGGCCTCAGTATCAAGGGAGCTGAGCAAGATCTATGAAGAAAATGTGAGGGGTACCCTGACATTTCTGGCTGATCATTTCAGGGATAAGCCTCCCAAAGGAGAGCTGGTCATCGTGGTTGCAGGTAAGAAAATACATCATTAACAAACATTACAGGCTGTTCTTAAGCAATGATCCGCATTACACTCTTCCTTGTTCTTATGACCTTTTTGTCACCCGTTACCACAGGCCAGGTTCTGAAGGGGAAGATCACCAATGAGTCGGGACAGCCGGTACAGTATGCAACCGTATATATTCAGGAGCTCAGGCAGGGGACGACTGCAAATACGAAGGGAGAATATGAATTAAAACTTGGTCAGGGAACCTACCAGGTAATCTTCCAGAGCCTTGGATACGGTCAGGTGTCAGAGAAGATAAGCATAACAGGGCAGCCGGTGGTAAAAAACGTAAAGCTGCCTTTTCAGTATTACATGATCCCTGAGGTCAGGATCACGGCCACGGGAGAAGATCCTGCCTACGGAATAATGCGAAAAGCAATAGGCATGGCTCCCTATTACCTCAACAACATAAGTTATTACAAAGCTGAAGTTTACCTGAAAGGAGACCTGATGGTGAACAAAATACCGAAGCTCATTCAGAAGGCTATGAATGCTGAAGCCCGGAGGGCAGAAAAAGAAGGAGAGACAGGCATCAGGGTCAGGGAAGGTGATGTATACATGCTCGAGTCATTCAACGAGATCGAATTCACTGCTCCGGAGAAATATTCTCAAAGGGTCATATCTTTTCAAAATACTTTCCCTGTAAGCGAGAATGATATCTCTCCCATGGATTTCATCAATGCAAGTTTTTACCAGCCTCTCATAGCTGATATTGCCATATCCCCGCTTTCGCCTCAGGCATTTTCATATTACCGCTTCCAGTATCTTGGAGCAACTCCCCAGGGAAATGTAACCATAAACAAGATACGTGTCATACCTAAAATGAAAAGCCAGCAGCTCTTTGACGGCACGATCTATATCATTGAGGATCTGTGGTGTATTCAGAGCCTCGACCTTTCAAATGAGAACATTGCAGGTAAGGTCAGTGTTCAGCAGCTTTTTATTCCGGTGCGTGATGAAATATGGATGCCTGTAAGTCACAAATTCACAATGAATCTGGCCATGATGGGCGTCAGGGCTGACGTGGGCTATACCGGCTCAGTGAAATATCTTGAAGTTAAACCGAACACTTCCCTCAGGAAACCTGATCCTCTGGCTACCGGTTTCGCAAGGATGCAGGCTTCAGCTACCCCTGAAAAACCCCTTTCGAAAAATCAGGAAAAAATTGAAGACATACTCACAAAAGATGAGATCACAAACAGAGATATGGTACGTCTCTCAAAACTTATGGACCAGGAGTCGGAAAAAGCCCGACCCGACAGTCTGAAGGAAAGCCTCGAGATTAAGGAGACATATAAAAGAACTGTAGAAAAAGATGCATCGAAAAAAGACAGTTCATACTGGGCCGATATAAGACCTGTCCCACTTTCAGAACTTGAAATGAAAAGCATAAGAATACGCGACAGCCTGAGAACAGAATCGTCGTTAAAGAAATCCAAAGTAATAACCGATTCAACCATCAGCCTGCAGATTCAGCCAAAGAGCAGATTTGGGAGGACAGTCAGGGACATTGTCTTTGGCCGCACATGGTCGGACAGTTCGGGGCTGAGCTTCAGAATGGGAGGTCTTATAGATATTCAGAACCTGAGCTTCAACACCGTCGACGGTTTCCTGTACGGCATCGATTTCAGAATTTCAAAATACTGGAAAAACAGAAACTCACTGACTGTTGTCCCCGAGTTCAGGTACGCGTTCAGCAGGGAGGCTTTGCTCTGGAGAGTAAACGGAACTTACGGATTCAACAGGATGAAGCAGAGTTCAGTCAGTATCAGAGCGGGTGTTATAAGCCGTGACATATCGACCGGAGGTGGTATAAACAAACTGCTCAACACAGCCACTTCTCTGTTCTTTGAAAGAAACATAATGAAGCTCTATGAATCAGGATATGTGACTGCAGGATACCGGACAGAAATTGTCAACGGGCTTAATGTATCCCTGACGGGAGCTTATGAAAACAGGACTGCCCTTGAAAACACAACTTCTTTTTCACTGCTGGCGACCCCCCGTGAATACACACCTAACCTGCCCGTCAATAAGTATCTCGACAGCACTTCAAACCCTGTCAACTTCATAAAAGACCAGAGACATTATGATTTTTCGGCCGAATTGGTATATACCCCCCGGCAGAAATACAGTATCAGTAACGGATCCAAATACAGCAGAGGATCAGAATGGCCGACTTTCACACTATACTGGAAACACGGGGTAAATGAATTCAACGATACGGAACACAGCTACAGGCATTACGATCTTATCCGGTTTGATATATCGAAATATCATAACCTCGGAGCTTTCTCGGAACTGAACTGGAAAATACGTACAGGAAGTTTTCTTGATAACAGGTATGTACCCTACTACGATTTCCATCATTTCAATGAACAGCCTCTTCCGCTCATCATCGATAACTATTCATCCTGTTTCAGACTTCCCGATTATTATTCGCTGAGCACCCCTGAGTTCTTCGGAGAAGTCCATATCAAATACACCACCCCCTACCTGTTGCTCAAGTTCATTCCCGGACTGAGCAACACATTAATGAGAGAAAACCTGAGTCTGTCATACCTGGGATCGCGGCATCATAAGAACTACACCGAGATAGGGTACAGCATAACCGAACTATTCCTTCTTGGTGAAGCAGGTGTCTATGCAGGATTTGATGATCTAAGGTTCAGAAGTGCAGGATTAAGACTTATTATCAGGCTCAACTGATGATCATGCAAAAGGAGGCTCATCGTCGAAGCCTGATTCGTTCTCAAATCCTCCGCCATATCTCTTCAGGTTATCGTGATTCATTTTCGACCCCAGTGTTATGCTCTGTGCAGAACCTGTCTCCTGCATGTCAAGATCAAATTCATCAATATCAACAAACTGAGCCTTCTCTTCACGAAATTTAAGTCTTACGTCATCCACAGGACCGTTACGGTTTTTGGCAAGTATGATCTCAGCAATCCCTTTTGTTGATGATCCGTCTTCGAAAGTGGGTATCCCGAATTTTTCCTGACGGTGGATAAAAACGACCATATCGGCATCCTGTTCGATGGCTCCCGATTCTCTCAGATCCGACAGCAAAGGTCTTTTGGTGCCGCCTCTCATTTCGACCGACCTGTTAAGCTGCGATAATGCTATGATGGGTACATTCAGCTCCTTTGCGATACTTTTGAGAGAGCGGGAGATATTACTTACTTCCTGTTCCCGGCTGCCTGCATTGTCGGGCCCTGACATAAGCTGGAGGTAATCCACAATGACTATATCAAGCTTTCTCTGAGCCATCAGCCTGCGGCATTTTGCCCTGAGTTCAAAAATTGAAATGGCCGGCGTGTCGTCTATATATATGGGAGCCTGTACCAGCTTTTTAATCCTGTTGTCAAGCTGTTTCCACTCCTCTTCTGACAGCCTTCCGTTACGTAATTTATCTCCGGGGATATCTGTCTCAGCGATGATAAGCCTGTTAACAAGCTGTATCGACGACATCTCGCATGAAAATATAGCTACACTCTTTCCATGATCAATAGCCATACTCCTGGCCATTGAAAGTGCAAAGGCCGTTTTACCCATCGACGGCCTTGCAGCCACAATTATGAGCTCCGACTTCTGCCATCCCGAGGTCAGCCTGTCGAGCCTTGTAAAACCTGATGGAGTACCCACAAGTGCATCTTCCCTCTTACCTGCTTCTTCTATTTCCCTGATGGCTTCCTTTATAACGATATTTATGGGAGCCACTTCTCTCTTAATGTTTCCCTCTGCGATCTGAAAAAGTTCATTCTCCGAGTAGTCAAGCAGCTCTGTGACATCCCACGTGTCGTCAAACGATCGTGCCTGTATTTCCGTCGATACCCTTATGAGCTCCCGCTGAATGTATTTCTGGGCAACTATCCTTGAATGATAATCGACGTTGGCTGCACTGACAACTTTTGATGTGAGCTGTGTAAGATAAACAGGGCCCCCCACGCTTTCGAGCTCATTATGAGCTCTCAGTTCTTCAGTTACCGTATAGAGATCGACCGGAAATTCACGTGAAGTCAGGTCAGAAATAGCCTTGAATATCTTCCTGTGAGCATCCTTGTAAAAGCTTTCCGGTTTAAGTATATCCAGAACAGTTATAACAGCTTCCTTTTCAAGCATTATTGCACCCAGTACTGCTTCCTCCATATCAAGTGCCTGTGGCGGGACCTTACCCAGATCGGGAAAAGGTGTACTAAGCGGCTTCACTGGCTTTATTTGTTTCGCCATTTATCTTATATTATTGATATACTGCTTCTTGTAAGATTAATTCATTCTTATCGCGGCAGTTTCAAAGGTAAAGATTAGAGATAACCGGGGATATGGAATAAGAGATTTCTTACAAACAGAAATCTGTTTAAAACTTGTTGAAAAGCTAAAAATCTTTTTTTGTAACAACAAATCCAATTGGTAATGGTATTTTTACGTCAAAGAGACGACGATGATTTCCTTTCCCAGGGCTAAAATAAATATCGGGCTGCGGGTCATCAGGAAGAGAAATGACGGCTTCCATGACATTGAGACTCTTTTTTACCCCGTGCCTTTGTGTGATGCCCTGGAGTTCGTTGTTCAGCCCGGCAACCCTGTAGCAGACGAACTTACAACAACAGGTATTGACATTAACACGCGGCCTGAGAACAATCTTGTACTGATGGCACTGAAGAGAATGCGTGAAAAGCATTCTGTTCCCTTTCTAAAGATCCACCTGCACAAGGCAATACCTTCGGGTGCAGGTCTGGGCGGAGGTTCATCCGATGCTGCATGCATGCTTGTTGCACTGAACAAAGGTTTCAGGTTTGAACTTAGTGATGAATCACTCCGTGATATTGCTCTCGGAATCGGAAGCGACTGTCCGTTCTTCATAAATCCTCTTCCTTCCCTTGCAACAGGACGGGGAGAGAAGCTAATACCACTGCCTCCCTTTCTTGAAGGTTTACACATTGTTCTAATAAACCCCGGCATCAGGATAAGCACCCGGGATGCATACATGAACACCCATCCGGTAAGAAGAAAGGAAAGACTGGAAAACATTATTAACGACGACATTACAAACTGGAAGAAATATCTGAAAAACGACTTTGAAGATTACGTATTCAAGGTTTATCCACAGATAGGAGAAATAAAAAAATCGCTTTACAGATCGGGAGCGATATATTCTTCTCTTTCGGGAAGCGGTTCGACGGTATATGGTATTTTCGAAGAGAAGCCTTTCATAAGCCCAAACCTGAAGAAAGATTTAATATGGAAGGGCAGGCTTTAGTCAGCTATTCCAGCAGTAACAGAGTAGTGCCCTTTGGTACCTTATCTCCTCTTTTTACCAGTATTTCCTTTACTTTTCCGTCGGTATTGCTTTTCAGGTTATTTTGCATTTTCATTGCCTCCAGAATGATCAGTGCATCCCCCTTATGAACTTCCTGACCCGGCTTAACAAGTATATCAAGGATAGTCCCGGGTATGAAACTAAGTACTTTAAGCGGGTCTTCTGGTTTGAAGGGCACTCTTTCCTCAAATTTCCTGCTTATCCTGGTAGTATAGAGGGTTGAATGGATGTTCAGGGTACCCAGTTCTTTTTTCTTAACCATTGTTTGTTACTCCTTTTGAAGTGTATTAAAATATCAAAACGGGGGTATCCCGTGTTTTTTCTCTGGCATCTGTATCAGCTTGTTTTCAGAAATGGCAAGTGAGTGCAGCAGGAATCTTCTTGTCTCTGAAGGCTCTATGACAGCATCGACATATCCCCGCGATGCAGCAACATAAGGGTTGGCGAATTTCTGTTTGTACTCTTCTATCTTCTGCCTTCTCGTCGATTCCGGATCGTCGGATGACAGTATTTCCTTTCTGAAAATGATATTGGCAGCGCCCTCCGGCCCCATGACAGCTATTTCGGCCAGCGGCCATGCAAAGACAAAGTCGGCCCGCAGATGCCTTGAGCTCATTGCAATATATCCGCCGCCGTAAGCTTTTCTCAATATAACGGTAAGCTTGGGCACGGTGGCTTCACTGTATGAATACAGAACCTTTGCTCCATGCCTGATCACGCCTGCATACTCCTGGTCGGCACCGGGCATATAGCCGGGAAGGTCGACAAAAGTTATCAGAGGAATGTTGAAGGCATCACAATACCTTATGAACCTGGCAGCTTTGTCGGATGAATCGACGTCGAGGACACCTGCCATCTCGAGGGGCTGGTTGGCAACAAAACCCACGGTCTTGCCTTCCATCCTTCCGAATCCTATCACGATGTTCTTTGCATAATGCTCCATTATTTCAAAGAAATCTGATTTGTCCACAACAGCCCT
>JAFGXX010000046.1 GCA_016936435.1 Bacteroidales bacterium | reverse complement strand
CTGATAGGGCAGATGCATGCCAACTTTAAACCTTAAACTGTGTGAGGGCGGGAGTGGGAGAGTGGGAGAGTGGGAGAAGGGGAGAAGGGGAGAAGAAGAGCATTTGTTCCAATTTGTTAAGACTGCACGATTGCACGATTGCACGCTTGCCCGCCGTAACGCAGTGAAGGTGGGATTGCCAGCCTTCGCTACCACCTTCGCTTGTGGCTTCGGTGGTCAAAGAAAGCTACGGCTGGTAAAACAGCACTGCAAGACCGCACGACTGCAAGACTGCACGACCGCACGACCGCAAGACTTATTTAGAAAGTCCCGGCCTCAGTCTCCTTGTCCTCTCTTCAGCCTGCTCATGCCTCCACTTTTCTATCTCTGCAGCATGACCCGACAACAGAACATCAGGAACCTTCCACCCCCTGAATTCTGCCGGCCTCGTATATACCGGTGGCGCCAGAAGGTCGTCCTGGAAAGAGTCGGAGAGTGCAGACTGTTCATCACCAAGAACACCGGGAATGAGCCTCACTATTGCATCCGTTATCATGGCTGCAGGAAGCTCTCCGCCGGAGAGGACAAAATCGCCTGCCGAGATCTCCATGGTTATGAGGTGATCGCGGATTCTCTGATCGATACCCTTATAATGACCTGCAAGTATTATTATGTTTTCCTTCAGCGAAAGCCTGTTTGCCATCTTCTGATCGAACATCTGACCTTCGGGTGAAGTATAGATTATCTCGTCATAAACCCGCTCAGCCCTGAGCTTTTCAATTGCCTTATAAACAGGCTCTATCATCATCACCATCCCTGCTCCC
The DNA here is from genome assembly GCA_016936435.1 of Bacteroidales bacterium. GTDB lineage: Bacteria > Bacteroidota > Bacteroidia > Bacteroidales > VadinHA17 > LD21. The sequence continues at coordinate 6,127 of JAFGXX010000046.1, read as the reverse complement.
CCGCCAAATGCATAATCATCGACGCTTTTGTATTTATCACTTGCAAAATCATGAAGGTTTATTACGTTGATCTCAACGAGACCTTTGTCACGTGCCCTCTTTACAATGGAAAAGCTGAGAGGGCTCTCAAGTAGTTCAGGGCATACGGTTAGTATTTCGATTCTCATCTGGTGTGATAATTAAATATTATGCTAAATTAATTATAACCGCAGAGATCGCAAAGGTTTAACGCAAAGTCCGCAAAGATGAACCCCCCTTATTTCGAGGTATTACCAATATTTTCATCCAGCCAGTTTATGACCAGGTTATCGATGCGGACCATCCTTTTTGTCCTGACATTGACAGGGACGTGTCCCATTTCCGGAATTATTGCAATATTGTAGTTCTTGTTACCGCTCAGCGACATATAGTGGACGATATTATTTACACTGGCCTCAGTCGGAACGACCCTGTCGGCATCCCCGAAAATTGCCAGCCACTTCTTGTTGAAACGGGAGAGTTCCGTCAGGTAATCATTTGACAGTGAATTCCAGGTCGGCAAAATAACCCTGAATCCGGGTATGCTATCCATTTCCTCTTTTGTGTATGGAAGAAAATTCCTTTGATAATTCTTTCTCCATTCTTTTATCTCCCTGTTAACCTTCTCATGTTCACGCGGATCATTACTTGCCCATGCAAGAAATGATTTTTCCCACAAAGGCCTTACTACGTCCAGCATTGAATCTGTCAGCAATCCTCCGTCTTTCATTCCGTTCATCTGGGCGTAGAGCCTGTCTTCAACAGTGGATACTACTGTGCCCGCCTGGCTTATTACAAATTTAATTGCGGGAAACCGGCTGGCTGCAATTACTGCAACTCTGCCGCCTTCACTGCCACCCATAACCCCGATTCTGTCAGGATCGATCGAAGGGTGATGTGACAGGAAGATGGCGCAGTTGCCCGCATCATTGATATAATCATTATACGTTGTTTTCTCAAAAATACCTTCTGACTGCCCTGTGCCTCTTTTGTCATGTACAAAAGCCGCATAACCGCAATGAGCAAAAATAGGGGCTATCCAGTCGGACATTGACTTTATCGGCCGTGAATCGTCGCCGCCGCCGTTTGTAAGGACAATCAGAGGAACTCTTCCTTCCTTAAGGGGAAGATAGAGCCATCCGTGTATCAAAAAACCCTCACTTGCGATTTTCATTACCCTGACAGTAAACGTACTGTCGGTACTTTCCTTCCCATCTTCGTCAACGCGGGTGAGCGGCCCGGTCTGGTTGGGATAGTAGCCCTCAAGGCAGGCAGGCTTTTTAAGAAGTTCGTCAAGCTGCTCAGTTGTGTAAATTCCCGTGCTGACCGGCTCGTCAGAACCCGCTTTTTGTACCTGATTTCGGCAATTAATGAGCAGCAGCAGGTAAAATACTGTCGCTGAAATAACTCTGATCATGGATAAAATATTTTGTTATTGGTAATTTGTTTAAATTTAAGGATTGACCGGAGTCAGAAACGTCAGGATTGACAAATGGCAATCCCCGGTTTACAGAAAGCATATTTATGCCAGTGATAATTAATTAATTGGAGATATGGAATGCCGGCCGGATTGCGGAGCATGCTGCATAGCACTTTCGATATCGTCACCTATACCGGGAATGCCCGAAGGCAAACCGGCAGGAGTAAGATGTATTCATTTGCTTGAAGATTACAGATGTGCTTTATGGGGAGATCCTTCCAGGCCGAAGGTATGTATCGATTATAAACCTGAACCGGAGTTTTGCGGAAATTCGAGAGAAGAGGCATTAAGAATATTATCCGCACTTTCGGACCCCAATATTCAATTATAAATCCCCTTCAACCCTGAACCCTGAACCCTGAACCCTGAACCCTGAACCCTGAACCCTGAACCCTTCAACCCCCTAACCCCTCCCGCTCCGCTACCAACTTCGCTTTCAGCTTCGTTGGTCAAAGAAAGCTACGCGGGACAGGATCTGAAGGGGGGCAATAAACCCATGCAATATAAGTTTTAAAACGGGTTTCACCCCCTCTTTAGAGGGCAGCTGGGGTATATTTCAGCGGCAGGGCTTATTTGCCGGAGGTAAAAACAACTTTCCCCCCGACAATGGTATAATCAACCCTGGTTTTCATTATCTCAGATTCGGGTATCGTCAGCAGATCTTTGTCAACGATCACTATGTCAGCAAGATAATCTTCTTTGATCATCCCTTTGCGGTCTTCCATGAACTGTGCATAGGCGGAACCGAGGGTGTAGTATTTAATGGATTCCTCCATAGTCAGTTTCTGCCCGGGGAACCATCCTTCACCCTCCTCACCAAGTCTGTCTTTACGTGTTACAGCTGCATAAAGACCTTCCATCGGATTGAGCGGCTCTACCTGGTAATCGGTTCCAAATGCCAGGATTGATCCTGCATCGATAAGGCTTCTCCAGGCATAAGCCCCTTTGCATCTTTCGATCCCCACACGTTTTTCATAGAATCTTTTGTCGGTGATACAATGTGTCGGCTGCATGGATGGTATCACTCCAAGCTGTGCAAAACGGGGTATGTCCTTCATGATAAGGGTCTGTGCATGTTCGCTCCTGTGCCTGCTGTCGCGTTTCCCGTTTAGTTGCTGAGCCTTTTCATAGGCATTGAGGACCCAGTTATTCCCTTTATCCCCGATGGCATGGACGCCAATCTGGAAGCCCATGCTGTCGGCTGTTACAACCATCTTTTCAAATTCATCATAAGGCATCATGGCGAGTCCCGATGTGGAAGGGTTATCCGTAAAGGGCTCGAACATGAGGGCTGTTCCTGAGCCTATGGTACCGTCGATAAAGGCTTTGAGGTAGCCGAATCTGATCCAGTTGCCCGTGGGCGGGTATTGCTTAGCAGTCTCCCTGTATTGTTCAAGTCTCGAAACATCTCCGGAAAGAGACCTGCCTATGTCAATTCGCGAAGTAAGCTCCCCTTGCTGCATCAGTTTTTCATAAGTGTTGAAATCAGCTGACCCGGGGATCTGTATACTCGTCACTCCAAGTTCCCTTGCCTCTTTAAGCGCAAGCAGGTAACCCTGCCATCTTCTATCAGCCTGTTCTTCCGGAGTCCTGTCGGTTTTCGCGGCTCCTGTTTTCACTAGTCCTTCGGCGGTTTCCTTGAGGATACCTGTCGGTTCTCCGGTGACCGGATCTTTTTGTATCTCCCCACCGAAAGGGTCGGGAGTGTCCTTTGTTATCCCCGACATCTTCAGTACGTAACTGTTGACCAGCACCGAATGTCCGTCGGCACGGCTCAGGACAACCGGATTGTCGGGCGACACAGCGTCGATAAGTTCTTTGGAGGGCCATTTTCTGTCGCTGAACATCTCATGCTCCCAGTGTCCACCCCTTATAAGTTCGCCAGGTCGGGACCGTGCTACCTGGGCTTTTACCTTTTCAGTTATCACCGATGGATCTGTTGTATACCGCAGTTCAATATAGTCGGGATCGAGAGGTCCGAAATGAACATGTGCGTCATTGAACCCGGGTATGACAAGCCTGCCGGCAGCATCGATGACCTCAGTCTCTCCTTCAACAATATACTTGCTGATCTTTTTTGAAGTGCCTGTTGCAACTATGACATCGCCATTAACCGCTATCGCTTCGGCATACGGATTTGCTTCATCAATGGTAAGGACTTTCCCGTTAATGATAACGAGGTCGGCTTTTTTATCTGTAACGCAGGAAACTGACATGATAATTATTGATAATAAGGATATTAGCTTTCTCATGGTTTTGGTTGTTTTAGTTCTGAAATATATGAATTAATTCTTTTTCTGCACAATTTAACGTCTTCTTAAGAATTTTAATACCCTATTATGAAAGCTCCTGCGGCAAAAAAGATAATTTCGCAAAAAACTTATTAATATGAACATTGCGTTGACAGGTTACGGCAGAATGGGTCATGAAATTGAAGAAGCAGCAATAAAAAGAGGCCATACCATAGGTTTTGTCATTGATGTTGAAAACCGTCATGAACTAACCGCGGAGAATCTTAACGGCATTGACGTCATGATTGAATTTTCCACTCCGGAGTCGGCTTTCAGAAATATATCCGATACACTTTCTCTGGGCATTCCGGTGGTTTCAGGAACAACCGGCTGGCTTTCTGAATATGAAAAGGCGGCAGAGCTGTGCAGGAAAAACAATACCTCATTCATCCATTCTTCGAATTTCAGCATCGGAGTTAATTTGCTGCTTAAGTTAAGCAATGAGCTGTCGAAATATATGAATGAGGTGAAGGAATACACTGTCTCCATTGAGGAGATACATCACATAAAAAAGCTTGATGCCCCCAGTGGTACTGCAATTACTATTGCCAGTGGCATTGCAGCTAATCATGATACTTACAGCGGCTGGTGTCTCGAACCTGATCTCATTCCCGGACAGATCCCCGTCAGAGCGGTCCGGGAGGGAATGGTTCCCGGCACTCACACCATAACCTGGGATTCGGATATCGACACCCTGACTCTCAGACATGAAGCAAAAAACCGCAAAGGTCTGGCTTTAGGGGCAGTCCTTGCTGCAGAGTTTATAAGCAAACGCAGGGGTGTCTTCACGATGAGCGATGTTCTCGGTTTCTGACAATATTTTTTTACTTTTACGCCTTCAAAAACAAGATAAATGATAAATCTCTTACAAAGAAAGTATATCAGATTTGCAATAGCTGCGGTTATCTATCTTCTGGTCGTTATCTGGATCGGTAATTACTGGCTCCTCGCTGGTCTGGCGGTCATTTTTGATCTTTATGTCACCGAAAAGGTGAACTGGACATTCTGGAAAAAGAGAAACGGATCCAACAGTGCCGTAATTGAATGGCTGGATGCACTTATATTCGCTGTCATTGCAGTTACACTGATAAACATATTTCTTTTTCAGAATTACCGCATCCCGACCCCCTCGATGGAGAAATCGCTTCTTGTAGGTGATCATCTTTTTGTGAGCAAGATTGCCTATGGCCCGAGGATGCCTAATACGCCACTTGCTTTTCCCTTCACACAGCATACCATGCCGTTAACGAAGGGAAAATCATGGTCGAACCTTATCCAATGGCCTTATAAGAGACTGAAAGGTTTCGGGACTGTAAAAAGGAATGATCCGATAGTTTTCAACTTCCCGGCAGGCGATACTGTTGTCGTGGAAAACCAGGCAACGGCATATTATGAGATCGTGAGGTCGAGGGCAAGGGAACTTCAGGCGAGGTACAATTACACAAGCAATGAACAGAGACCTGTAGAGGATTTCATGACGATGGCCCGAAGGGACGTAAGAGAAAACAGCACCATAATTTACCGACCGGTCGACAGGCGCGATAATTATGTAAAAAGATGTGTAGGCGTTCCCGGTGACACAATAATGATCAAGTCGGGTATTCTGTATGTTAACGGTGATATAAATACTGCCAGCGAAGGTCAGCAGACAACTTATTTCGTAAAGACCAACGGTACCAGTATAAATCCCAGGGCACTCGAAAGACTTGATATTTCACGTTCCGACCAGATGAAGATATCAGGTTCTGTATATCAGTTCCCTCTTACAACTTACAATGCAGATGCTATCTCTAAATTCACCAATGTGACAAATGTTACACCTGTATATGAAAGTCCCGGAAGATTTATACCCCATATCTTTCCTCATAAGTCAGCCGTCAAATGGAATGAGGATAATTTTGGCCCTCTCTGGATACCTTCAGAAGGTTCTACGGTAAGTATCGACACTTCCAATATCTGTTTTTATGAAAGGATAATAGATGTTTATGAAGATAATGATCTGAAAATAGAAGGCGATGATATCTTTATAAACGGTAATCTGTCAGACAGTTACACCTTTAAGATGGACTATTACTGGATGATGGGAGACAACCGTCATAATTCTGCCGATTCACGTTACTGGGGTTTTGTACCTGAAGATCATATTGTCGGGAAGCCTAAATTTATCTGGCTGTCGCTCAACAAGGAAGCCAAAGGTTTCCGCAAGATCAGGTTTGGCAGGATGTTTATGGGGATAAAATAGGAAAACCGGTTGTCTTAAGAATCAGTTTTAACTCCAGATTATTTTAGTAGTCATTCGATTATCTCCCGATAGCTATCGGGACGATTGTCATTCGAT
>JAFGXX010000230.1 GCA_016936435.1 Bacteroidales bacterium | reverse complement strand
TAGGGGTGGGTTTATCAAGGAAGTTGAAAATATCTGTTTGTGCACTGAAGCCATTTCCCGACAAATCTTCATTCTGTATTTTTTATTATTTCATTCATGACATCAATTGCAGCTTTCACAGTTGTAATATCTCTGATGGTCAGACTCAGCTTTGACTCTTTTTGACGTATCGACATCCTTGCAGGATGCCTGTTAACCCAGTTCATTATTGAAACAAATGCCGGGCTTCTGTAAAAAGGCGATTCGGGGTCGGTAATAAAATTTGCGATCAGGAGGTTTTTTTTCAGAAGTATTTTTTCAATACCTAGTTTTTCAGCTATCCATTTAACCCTTACTATATCCAGCAGAGCCGAGGCCGAAGGAGGAAGAGGCCCGAACCGGTCGCCAAGCATCTGCCCGAAGAGACTGAGCCCGGTTTCATCGTTAATTTCGTTAAGTTCCCTGTAAAGCCTTATACGTTCTGAAATGTTAGAGATATATTCATCGGGGAACATTATCTCCAGGTCGGTGTCGATCTGAAAATCGCGGACATATTTCCTGCCTGGTGAAGCTTCCTCAGTCTCCGGTTTTTTCTGTTTTTCAGTAAAGAAAGCCGTAGGCTCAGTTTCTTTGAGCTCGTTCATTGCTTCACTTAGGATTCTCTGGTAGGTCTCAAAGCCGATGTCGGTAATGAACCCGCTCTGCTCCCCTCCCAGCAGGTTTCCTGCTCCTCTTATGTCAAGATCCTGCAGTGCAATATTGAAACCGCTGCCAAGTTCCGAGAATTCTTCAATTGCCTTCAGACGCCTTCTGGCATCGTGAGTGAGACTGCTAAGGGGAGGGGCAAGCAGGTAACAGAAAGCTTTTCTGTTCGATCTCCCCACCCTGCCTCTCAGCTGATGAAGCTCCGACAGCCCGAAATTATGGGCGTCGTTGATGAAGATGGTATTGGCATTGGGTATATCAAGGCCCGATTCAATAATGGTGGTGGCAATGAGAACATCGTAATCACCCTGGATAAAGTCGAACATCACATTCTCTATGCTTATTCCATCCATCCTTCCGTGAACGACAGCGCATTTGATGTTCGGACATATCCTGCTGATCTTGTCACGGATTTCCAGGATATTGTCAATTCTGTTGTGTATTACAAATACCTGTCCGTTCCTTGAGATCTCATATTCGATCCCTTCTTTGATTATCTCTTCGTTGAAGCCGTGGAGCTCCGTTATTATCGGCATCCTGTTGGGAGGCGGAGTGTTGATTACAGATAGATCGCGTGCGCCCATGAGCGAAAACTGAAGTGTCCTCGGAATAGGTGTCGCAGTGAGGGTGAGAGTGTCAACGGAAGCCCTGATATTTTTAAGTTTATCCTTTACTGCAACACCAAACCTCTGTTCTTCATCTATTATGAGAAGGCCGAGATCTTTGAATCTGACATCCTTTCCAATTAACTTATGTGTTCCGATTATGATATCTATCTTCCCTTCAGTAAGCTCGGAGAGAATTCTTTTTTCTTCTGCCGCTTTTTTATAACGGGTAAGATATTCAATACGGCAGGGAAATCCTTTCAATCGTTCCGAGAAGGTTTTGTAATGTTGTAGTGCAAGTATGGTCGTAGGCACCAGTATGGCAGTCTGTCTGCTGTCGGCAGCAGCCTTAAAGGCTGCCCTGACAGCCACTTCTGTTTTTCCGAATCCCACATCACCGCATACCAGCCTGTCCATCGGGTGATCCGACTCCATGTCGCTTTTTACCGCGTTTGTGGAGCTTATCTGGTCGGGGGTGTCCTCGTAAATGAACGAAGCCTCAAGCTCACGCTGAAGGTAGGAATCAGGAGAGAAAGCATATCCCTTCGAAGCCATCCTTTTGGCATACAGGCTGATAAGGTCTCTTGCAATGTCTTTAACCCTCTTGCTCGTACTCTGTTTCAGCTTATGCCAGGCACCTGATCCCAGCTTGTATATCTTAGGTGGAGCAGATTCACCGCTTTTGTATTTTGTTATCCGGTGGAGATTATGGATAGCTACATAAAGTATGTCGTTATCCCTGTAAACCAATTTGATGGCTTCCTGTAATTTACCGTTTACCTCTATCTTTTCAAGTCCGCCAAACCTTCCTATTCCATGATCGATATGGACCACATAATCGCCCGGATTGAGTCCTGTGAGTTCCCTTACCGATATGCTTTCTTTCCTGGTGAAATATCCCCTGATCCTGAACTTATGGTAGCGGTCGAATATCTGGTGATCGGTATAAACTGATAGTTTTATTTCATGGTCGGTAAAACCTGCATGGAGGTTGATGAGCAGAGGGGTAAAAGCCACATCGGGATTTATTTCGGCAAAAATGTCACGGAGCCGGTCGATCTGTGACTGGCTTTCTGAGACAATCAGAGTTAGGTACCCGTCGAGCTTGTTACTGACAAGTTTTTCAGAGAGAAGGTCAAAGTTTTTGTTGAAAACAGGCTGGGGTTCACAGCGGAAAATTATCCGTTCCTCCCGGCCGATCTCTTCAGGATCACGTCCTAATTCAATGTTTTTAAAGGCTGAACATTCCTCAAAGAACCTGCTGCCTGTCATCACAAGATCCTTCTTCCCTGTTGTCTGTCCACTCTCTTCCCTCTGAACTGCCTGGTCGTATATTGAATTTATTTTTTCCCTGATAAACGATCTGTTTTCTGTCCAGATCATTGAAGAGGGAGGAAGGAATCCGGTGAAGGAATCGCTTATCTCTTCGATAGAAATGTCCTGGATATTAGGTATTAACTCCACGTGGTTCATGTTTCCCACTGAAAGCTGGTCTTCGGTGTTGAATGATCTTATTGTCTCAACTTCATCGCCGAAAAAATCGATACGGAAAGGATGGTCGGCTGAAAATGAGAAAACATCAACGATACTTCCCCTGATTGAATACTGCCCCGGTTCATAGACAAAATCGACAATTTCAAAACCATATTCCCTGAGCATCTCTTCCAGGAATTCCCTGGATAATCTTTCACCTTTAGTAATTCGTAAAGTATTCTTCTTCAGGTTTTTCCTGCTGATGACTTTTTCCATCACCGATTCGGGGTAGGATACGACTATGCCCTTTTTGTTACCCGATGAAAGATAGTTAAGCACTCCTGTCCGCAGAACGATATTTGCGGGTTCAGTCTGTTCGTAGAGCACCGACCTCTTGTATGTTGAAGGGAAGAAAAAGATGTTCTCTTCACCGACAAGTGCAATAAGATCGTTATAAAGATATGCGGCGTCTTCTTTGTCAGGAGCTATTACAAGATATGTATCAGGATTTCTGATGAACGATGATGCTATAGCGACTGCTTTAAGAGAGCCACACAATCCTTCTGTGACGATTCTCTCAAGACCTGAATCCACGGCATTGGAAAGCTGTGCAAGTGCGGGATGGTTGTCAAACAGTCTTATAACAGGATTCTCATACATCGGGAAGCTCTCAGGTCGCAAAAATAACACCAAATATTTAAAATGCTTTCAGTTTCTGAAACTCATCATGAATGTGGTCTCAATGTCCGGTTTTGAAAGAACATGAAGGATTCCCCCGTGTGCATTCATGATCTGACGGGATATACTCAGCCCGATACCTGAACCGTTTTTCCTGGTGGTGAAGAAAGGGATAAAGATCTGTTCGATGTTTTCTGTGCTTATCCCCGGACCGTTATCAGTCACCGATATACGGGTAGAATGTTCGCTGTTAATCATATCTGCAGAAACCTTTATTATACAGGCAGGATTATTTTCGTTCGCCTCAAGAGCATTTTTTATAAGGTTTATCAGCACCTGTGAAATGAGATTTTCATCTGCAAGGATCACTGCATCAGGGTTGACTTCCTGAAATATGATTTTAGTGTCTGGCGATTTCCGGAGTGAGCCCGACAGTGTCTTCACTCTTGCAAAGAGTTCGGCTATACATACCTTCTTCCTCTCGGGTCTGGGAATTCGTGTCAGGCTTCGGTATGATTCAACAAAGGCCATCAGTCCCTTTCCCTGTTCTTTGATAACATCCAGCCCCTGCAGGGTGTTTGCAATTTTCCGTTCGGTTATTTCCTCCGGAGTTAATGTTCTGCCTTCAGATCTGAAAATGCCTGCAAGCGATTCGGAAAGCGATGTTATAGGAGTTATTGAATTCATTATCTCATGCATAAGAACCCTGATCAGTTTCATCCAGGCATCCGTTTCCTTTTCATCAAGTTCATGTTTTATATCCTGGACTGAAAGTATCATCAGCTCATTTTCTCCTTCACCGAAAAAAGTAGATTTAAGTGATAATCTGATCTCGCCGCTTCTGCTAATAATGCTGATCAGCTTTCTGTCAAAAGGCCTGAATTCGCTTACTGCTGCGAACAATAAAGGTTCAATACGTTCAAGCTGTTTCATGTGAGTAAGAACCTCTGTTCCTAGAAGTTCTCTCAGCGCTGCATTAGAATTATGAATGAATCCCTTGCGATCGACAGTCATGATTCCGGTGGCAAGCTGTTCGAGTATCCGGCTGAAGTATTGTTCCTGGCGCTGATTTTGAATCTTCAGGGACTGGATCTGAAGGTTAACGTTATTCATACTCTGGTTCAGCTCCCGGATGCTGCTGGTTGAGATATCCGAAGGAAAGGAGAGGTTGGAATCGTCATTTCTTACCGAGTCGAAGAAATAACGTATGTTCCTGTTTGTGCGGTTAAGATTGTGTATAAGAGAGATTGTCAGAATAACCAAAAGCAGAGCACACAGTAATATAAGTCTTATAGAACGGCCGCTAAAAACCAGGTAAGCCAGCAGCAGCGACACAAGGACTATCGAGATCACTCTGACAATGATGTTCAAATATAATCTTCTGCTGATCATTTTCCTGATTTCAGTCTGTTATAAAGGGTTTGCCTTGTGATGCCAAGTTGGGAGGCTGCAGCTGTAAGATTGCCGTTGTTCCTTTCGATGGCCATATTTATCATTATCTCTTCAATTTCTTTAAGCGTGCGGAAAGAATTTTTTTCGTCCGGTTGTTTTACAGGGCGGAGGTAAATATCCTGTGGTTTAACTACCGGTTCTTCGCTGAGGATAACTGATTTTTCAATGGTGTTTTCAAGCTCCCTGATATTACCGGGCCATGAATAATTCATCAGCTTGTCGAGTGCATTTTTGTTCAGTCTTATTCCGGTTTTGTTGTACTTCCGGGAGTATTTCCCCAGAAAATACTCAGCAAGCGTAATGATGTCATTGCCTCTTTCCCTGAGAGGGGGAAGCTCAATATGTATTGTGTTAATACGAAACAGGAGATCTTCCCTGAAGAGCCCTTCATTTACCATCAAATCGAGATTCCTGTTGGTGGCGCATATCAACCTTATATCGACAGACACTGATTTGTTAGATCCAACCCTGGTTATATGTCTGTTTTCCACGGCTTTGAGCAATTTTGCCTGAAGGTGGAACGAGATGTTACCTATTTCATCCAGGAAAAGGGTTCCTTTATCTGCAATCTCAAATTTTCCCGGCCGGCTCTCCCTGGCATCAGTGAAGGCTCCTTTTACATGACCGAATAGCTCGCTTTCAAACAGCGTTTCAGTAAGAGCACCTACATCGACACTTACCATCAGTTCGCCCGACCTGGCACTCAGGCGATGTATCTCCCGGGCAACCAGTTCCTTGCCTGTTCCGTTCTCCCCTGTTATAAGTACGTTTGCATCGGTTCCGGCGACTTTTCTGACAATATCAAGTATCCCGGTAATACGTGGGGATGAGCCGATAATTTTCCTCTGTTCCCTGTTGATCTCATTTTTCAGCTCTATTTGTCTCTCTTTCAGATCCTTGATCTCTTTCTTTGAGAAACTGAGATTCAGGGCAAGCCTTAATGTTGCAATAAGCTTTTCATTGTCCCAGGGTTTGAGAATGAAGTCGGAAGCACCGGCCTTCAGGGCTCTGACTGCAGTTTCAACATCACCGTAGGCTGTGATCATTACAACCGATGTGTCCGGATTCATCTTCTTTATTTCTTTCAGCCAGAAGATACCTTCATTTCCGGTGTTAACACCTGCAGCGAAGTTCATGTCGAGGACTATCAGGTTGTAGTCTGTCTTTTTCAGTTCCGCAGGGATAAGGTTCGGATTGGAAATTGTCCTGACGTCCTCAAATTCGGGATTAAGCAGGATTTCGAGTGCACTCAGGATGCTTTTATTATCGTCGACTACAAGAATGCTGCCTTTATTTGAACCCATTCAGCCGGTAAATTTATTGAATACGGAGGGGCTTAAGTTTGGGACTAATTTAAATTAACTTAACAAGAAAACCAATATTATGTAAATATATTTTACGTTTTAGCGTAAAATATATTTACGCTTATTGTTATAATAAACAATTAAAACACAGAAGATCAGTGTTATAAATCGGTGGCATCATTTTGGATACAATACAAAAAAATCTTTCCCATGTTCATTTCTGATATTAAAGCAACATTGAGAAATATTTTAAGGAACAGGATAAGCTCTGCGATCAGTGTCCTTGGTCTGGGTATCGGCCTTGGCTCGATAATTCTGCTGGCAGCTCTTGTAATCCATGAACGGTCATTTGATAAATTCATACCTGACAGAAAAAATACTTACAGGATATTATACGGGACATCAGCCATGACACAGTATCCGCTGGCTGAGGTAATGGCAGGTCAGATAGCCGGTGTAAGGGATTTTTTCAGGTATTATCATGGGGGAAATATCCAGATACGAAATTCTGCCAATGAAATGGTCCGTGACCGGAACCTTGCCTTTGCCGATCCCTCTATTTTCAGGATAATGGGAGCAGAGTTCATTAGCGGTGGTCCTGCTGTCACTCCGTCAGAAATAGCAATATCTGAAGCATCAGCAATAAAATATTTCGGTGAAATTGAAGCTGTGGGAAAGATACTCCCCGTGAAATTCACCGATGGTCTGGCAGAACTTTCCGTTTCGGGGGTTTACAGGGATTTTCCTTCAAATTCAACCCTTGATCCTTTTTTTATTGCCGACATAAAGCTTTCAGAAAAAATGTTTGCACAATTCCAGAAAACCCTGGGTGATTACGGATCTGATCGATCCGGACCAACAGGCTGGATCCGTGCCGATTTCCTGTCATATGTCGTTCTCGACCCAAATACAGATCCGGCGACAGTGGAAAAAGAAATGGAAGTGTTCAGGGATTTCCTTACGATTGAAAACGCTGAAGAAAATCAATACAGTTTGCAGCCGGTAACAGATATATATCTCAGATCGGAGGGGATTACAGGCGACTATTTTCTGAGGCAGGGGAATACGGATGAACTGAAATACCTCGAAGCTGTTTGTTTGCTGATTCTTATAATATCGCTTGCCAATTATATTTTGCTTTCGAGGGCTGTAATGTCGGACAGGGTCCATGAAATAGGCACCAGGAAAGTATATGGCGCTTCTTTTTCAAGAATCAGGATGCTGATAATGACAGAATCAATCCTGCTGGTACTTTTCAGTCTGATCCCGGCAAGCTTTATTATCGATTTCGGAATTGGGTTTTTAAACTCAACACTGAATAAGACAATGACTGGCCGGATCTTTCTAAACTATGGTTTGTGGCTGATAATTACCGGCACGGTTGTTCTTATCGCATCAATCGCAGGATGGCTTATAGGACACAAATATTCAAGGATACCGGCGCTGCAACTGTTGTCGGGGATGAAGCTTAAACCGGCCGGGACGGACAGGTGGAATTATTCATTCCTTGTACTTCACTTTGCCATTTATATGATCCTTGTTACCGGGGTACTGGCAGTGTCGAAGCAGATCCGTTATCTGATGACCGGGTATCAGGGTATCAATCCGGAAAATGTTTTCGTTGCCGACCTCAACTCTGACGGGCTTAAAAACAGCTTTACGATGATTTGTAATGAAATGAGGAAGGTTCCCGGGGTTGTGTCCGTTGCAGGCGGCTCCTATATTCCTCCGTTCAACTCATTCCTTCCGGTGAGACTTGCTGTGGCAGAAGGTGAAGCAGTGAGGTTTGACGGCCTCATTATGGGCGAAGGCATGACGGAACTACTTGGCATTGAAGTTATTGAAGGCTCATCCTTCGGTCCGTACAAACCAGGTCCCCTGGAGATACTTGTCAATGAATCGACTGCAAAAGAATATAATGTAGGCGCAGGTGATCTGATTCTTGCTTTCACGGTTAGAGGAGTGTTACGCGATTTCCATGCGCATTCTATGCATTCATCGATACAGCCAATGGTCATTCTTCCACAAAATCCGGCACGGATGAGTCTCATTGCCGTTCGGACTGACGGCCAAAATGATACTACTGCAATTGCCCGTCTGAGAGAACTATTCACGACAATATCTCCCGATGAAGTGTTTGAGATAAGATACCTGACAGATGTGATGGAGGGATTTTATCAGCGGGAAGGTAATCAGCTCAGGATGATAGCTGCATTTTCATTTCTTGCCGTAATCCTGTCTGTGATGGGGCTTTTCGGGATATCAATGATCTCAATTCTCAGGAGAAGGAAAGAAATAGGGATAAGAAAAGTCAACGGATCCTCCGTAGCAGGTATTTTGCTTATGCTGAACATTGATTTTATCAAATGGGTGATTGCGGCAGCTTTGATATCAGTTCCGGTTTCGGTGTGGCTCCTGGGTAAGTGGATGGAGAGGTTTGCATACCGGACTCAACTGAACTGGTGGATCTATGCTGTGGCAGTGCTGTCGGCAGTGTTGACAGCTCTTCTGACGGTAAGCTGGCAGAGCTGGCGGGCGGCGACGAGGAATCCTGTTGAAGCATTGAGGTATGAATGATGTAAGGAGACCGAAGCCAGAAGACCGAAGACCGAAGACCGAAGACCGAAGAGGGAAGAAGAAGTTGGCAGTTGCAGAGAGCAGTTGACAAAATACTCCCCTCCAGGGAGATCGGAACGCAGTGAAGATTCCGCTTCAGCGGAAGCCTGCCCCGTAAAGCGGGGGGTAGGGGTGGGTTCATATCAACAACTTCAGGACCTTATTCACCATATTTTCCGATCCCACGTATAGTGGTGAACGCTGATGCAGTGATTCCGGCCGGATCTCCAGGATCCTCCTCCGGCCGTCGGATGCAGCTCCGCCTGCCTGCTCGGCAATGAAGGCTATCGGATTACATTCGTATACTAGCCTCAGCTTGCCTTCGGGCATATTTTCGACAGGCGGGTAGAGAAAAACACCACCTTTTAACAGATTCCTGTGGAAGTCGGACACAAGTGATCCTATATATCTTGATATATAAGGCCGCCCGGTGCTTTCATCCTTTTCCTGACAGTATTTTATATATTGTTTAATACCCTGTGGAAAATATATATAGTTGCCCTCATTAATTGAGTAAATTCTTCCGTCGGGAGGGCTCATCATGCAGGGATGTGATAGACAGAACTCACCGATTGAAGGATCGAGGGTGAAGCCGTTCACTCCGTTGCCGGTTGTGTAGACAAGCATCGTTGATGAACCATAGATTATATATCCCGCAGCCACCTGCTGTGTGCCGTCCTGGAGAAAGTCCTCATTATTGACTTCCTCTCCCCGGGGTGTTATCCTTCTGTATATTGAAAAGACAGAACCGACAGATACATTGTAGTCGATGTTCGACGATCCGTCGAGAGGGTCTATGCATACCACGTAATTACCTTTCCTTGCCAGCTTGTCGCTGAAAACGATCTCGTTCTGATTTTCCTCTGTCGCAATACCGCAACATTCTCCGCTCGACCTAAGTGCGTCGGTAAATACCTTGTCGGCAAAAACATCGAGTTTTTGCTGGTTCTCTCCCTGGACATTCACCATTCCCGCCCTGCCAAGGATATCAACAAGACCTGCCTTGTTAATCTTTTTGTTTACTATTTTGGCTGCTGTTCCGATATGACTGAGGAGGCTTGAAAGTTCACCTTTGGCAAAAGGAAAATCTTTCTGCCTTAAGATTATGAAATCGTTAAGGGTTGTTATTTTGTAACTGTTCATTTCCAGGAAGTTATTTAAGTCTGTCTGGTAAAAAAAGTTGGCAGTTGGCATCCCGATAGCTATCGGGAGGCAGTTGGCAACTTGTTCCAAGATCTTTTGATGTACTATGCTAAAATACTAATTCCTGATGACTATTTATGCCATTTAGATCCCGATACTATCCGGACTCCGTGAAAATTCCGTGTAACTCCGTGTAACCCGGTGGTTAATTATTCATAAATTTGACTTCCTGATTTTATTGTTATCAGTTTAT
>JAFGXX010000229.1 GCA_016936435.1 Bacteroidales bacterium | reverse complement strand
GATAATCTCCGATTCAAGTTCGAGATCCTTCCTTATTTTTCGCTGTGCCCTCAAAGCCTGGGACCGCTTGATGTATTCCCCAACCCTTAAGGCATAAGGTGCAATTACCTCTATTTCAGGCTCTCTCATCTCTTCAGGCTTAATCTCCGGAAGAGGTGCCAGGGTGTCGGCAGGGACTGGAGGGATAAGAAGAACATCCGGTGCAGCCACTACACTGTCTGCTGCTTGTTCTGCCGGCAGGTCTTCCGGTAGTATAACAGTCACCACTGTATCTGCAGGAAGAGTTACAGGAGGCACCCAGAGGTCTCTTAAACCCATCATCCCGAGGGTGGGCAGAAGACGCTCAAGATCCAGACGGCTTGTGAAACCGGTTACTCTTACCTTATACAGATCATCTTCCAGAACTATTTCTACAGGATTGTCGACCATAGTCGATAGTCTCTTCTGCAAGGCCACTGCATAACCTTCATTCCTGAAGGCACCCACCTGAATCGACATCTGCGACGGCACTACAGGTCTGACGCCCGACGAATCGACACGGTCGCGTATATATGCTACCGAGTCGGACCTTTCAACAAGTATACGGTGCTGCTGTTTAGCCTTCAGCGTGATGACCCATAATTCAGTTATACCGTTACGCCTCAGAACCTCTATCTTTTCATCAACCTCAGCACGTGTTTTTATGTCGCTTATCCTGACTTTATAGAAATTGTCGGCTACGACAATATCCACTTTTGTTCCGAATATCTTCTCCAGCTTCCTTCTCATCGCCTCGGCATTTCTTCTCTGCCTGAAGGCTCCGAGCTGTATAGCCCAGCAGTCTTCCGAAATAGTCACAAGCTCTTCAACAACTTCATGAACAATGATATAGGAAGTATCTTTTTTCAATACCGGCACCGGTGGAACAACTTCTTCGTCAGGCAATTCCGGTGGTATTATCTTTCTCAGTGTAAAATCCAGTCCTTCGATAAAGTCACCTTCTTTTCCTCCTTTGACCGTAAAGAATATCGAATCGGGTTCCGACGTCATCGACAGCTTTCTTAGCTGGGCTGTGTCGGGCCTGACAAAATAATTACCAGGTTTAAGACCGAAGAGGCTGAAATAGCCGTCTGACTCCGAGAGAAGGCGTCCGGCTGGTTCAAGCCGGTCGTTGTAGAAGTTCACGATGACCCTGTCCTGTCCTGTCCTGATTCCGTCTTCTTCGAGGTAAACAGTTCCTGATGCCTCTCCCACCACCAGTACGGGCACTTCAACAGTTTTCAGGATGTTGGGATCCACCTTCACACTAATGGTTTTAAAGGGAAGTTGCCAGGTTATGCTTTCAAACCCTCCTCCATCGAGTTCGATATAGTAGCTGGTATATGGTTCCAGACCGGTTACCCTGATAGTGGTGTCTTTCTCAGAGATAAGTACCCTGCCGCCGTTAATGCGCAGGTTGAGACCCGCGACACGGGGTTCACCCTGATCGTGCAAATTATTGTTATTAAGGTCGAAAAACGGTATTACCGTAATTCCGCCTCTACCGACATTTGGCCTGTTTTCGTAAGTCATAAAATGTGTGGAAGGATCCGTTATCAGACTTCCGGAAGCCTGTTCGATGAAAGTTGTTCTCTTTCCCGACTGTCTGATCGAAAAACCTGTTCTTGCAAAGCTGAAATCGTACCTAATTCCCAACTCAGCTATGTTCATGCCGTAGGCAAAAAGACGTTCAAACGACAGATTCATAAAAGCATTGTCGCCAAGGTGTTTTTCTACCTTAAGTTTTGCCGAAAGGACTTCATTTTTAGTGAGGGAATACTGCATCTGGGGCATTATTACGAACCTTGCAGGAAGCCTTGCTGACACTGACAGGTTGGAATAAAAATATGGTTTCAGCTCGTCAATAAAAACGCCGTAGGTTGTCATGTTGGCATTTAGTCCTCCTGCTGATCCTGAAAACAACCATTCGCCGGTTGCGTAATCCGATGCAGGAAGTATTATCTGATTATACGAAAGCCTGTTGTAAGCTGAGAATCCTTTGATCCTTAACGGTGCCGATGCTGATATTCTGCGCTCTTCGAGATATTTGTAGTTTATTGCGGTCTGGTCTTTATCGTACTTAATGTAGTTTACCTCAAACTGGATATTTGAGGGAGTACGGTATGAAAGGTTGCCCCTTGCCCTTACTCCGTATGTATATTCGCCAAAAAGGAGAATATTACCTCCCAGCCGCACCGAAGTTTTCAGGAATGGCATTACCGGACCTGTGGTAACAGATGACAGATATTCAACACCTCCTCCCACAGTAAGGTTACGTAAAATACCATAATTCACAGAACCCCTTGAGAACCTGCTGAAGAGGCTGTCTTCAACCATTCCGGCGCTTACAGTATATTCAAGAGTTTTTTCAGGAAGGAAATTGAAAGGAATAACGATGTTCTTTTCCTCCGATTTTTCTTCACCCCATGGTCCGTAAAATTTCAGCTGTACGTGCGAATTGCCATAAACGAGAGGTACGTCGAAAGTATAGAACCCTGAAGCATCTGCTTTTTTATAATCTACTAGAACATTATTTACATATAGCTCTACTATCCATCCGGGTTCAGTGTTGTCGCTGAGGGTATAGGATCCGAACGAGCGCCTGTATGTCGTAGGTGCATTGGTAAGCTGTACTCCTACAACAGGATTGTAGATTGATGCGATGGCATCGGTCCGGATCTTTCCCAGTGACACCTGGCGCAGAGGACTGAAATCATTGTCCACATAACGCCACAGATACTGCTGCTGCTTTTCCGTGAACCTGGTCATACTGTTATAGTTGAGGGAGAGATTAGTTTCTCCTCCCAGCACCATGGCACCGAGAGAAAGGTTTAGTCTGGCTTCGCTTTGCCCGTTTATCTCCTGGCTGCTGATTGCCGACCAGTCAGCCATACCGAATCTGAATTTTGGATATGTGCGGCCTATAGTCCTGTCAGCGACAAAATCTCCCCGAAGCCTGCTGAGGTTAAGGCGCATCTCTTCCTGTTTCATTTCCCTGATCAGGGGGAGTTCAAGTTCTGTGGTGATAACAGCCGAAAGGCTTCTGAAATGAAAAGCACAGTTAAGTCCGAAAATACTACCAAACCACGATGACTTAAGGTACAAATTTAAATCTGTACGGATAAGATCTCCATCAGGCAACTCAAAAAGCTTTTCACGGTAAATTATTTTATTTGAAGGCCTGCTTATATAGTACCTTGCTTCCTGATCGATAAAAAATCCTGATATTGAATCCAGTCCTGAGGCAGGTACATTTTTGATACGCAGGAAATCGAAAAGATCTGTGATGGGTAGATATAAATCCTCATTCCTGATCACGGCAGGTATATCCAGGGCTCCGATACCTTTAACCTCCAGAAGAATAGAAATTTCATCGTATTCAGGCTCTTCCTGTCCCTTCAGGAAATCCGGCAGGAACAACAATAAAACGATCATTATCAGAATTCGTCCGGCCACTGAAGCAGAGAGCATTCGCCGTGTCTGACTATTCCGGCGATATACTTCTTTAATGGTCATGCTCTGCGAACTCTTTGATTATCAATATTATTCCTGGAAGAAAGTTATGTTGTAGCTTCCCGAGTAATAACCGGCAGGATTCAACAAAAGATTTCCCACAGTTAGTGTTGCCCCGAGGTCGAGGCTGGTGGCAGCCGGCGGAGTGGTGGTAATTACCAGGGGCAGAACCGGCAGACTTGAATCCAAATTGAAAGTCATTGTATTTGAACCGTCGCTGAGCGTCGATGAAGGCCACGACAAAAGAGACACCACAGTGCCCGGGTTCGCAATAAGTTCAAGTCTTGTAGTTGAATGCAGCGGAGACATTGTCAGCAATACGACATTACCTGTCGATCCCCGGCTTCCGTCTGAATACACTATCACCTCTCCCCCCGCACCGGTAACCGTAAATGACCCGAAAGAGAGTTCCTGCGCTGTCGTGTTAACCTCAAGCGGCCTTGGTGGCGGCTCCTGTGCCATAGATGCGATGGTGACAAAGAACAGGAGTATTGATACTGAAAGAAATCTTTTCACCTGGCTTTTTTTTACAGCATATTTAATCTCACTTCCTGTCATCTGTTAAAAACAATCTTCTGTACCACTCTTTCATTCAACGAATTGTATGATATCATATATACGCCTCCTGAAAGTGCAGGGTGAATTTCATAATAGCCGGCAGCATGTATTCTTTTTTCAAATAATATCTGTCCGGTAAGGCTGGTGATCCTGACAATCGCACCATTAGCACTTACCCTGTTTACATCCATCTTTACGATATCTCCCGCCACCCATGCATGAAATGGTTTTAATGCAGTCTCATTTTCATCACTGCTGCCCGTGGTGAAATTATTTATATCGAGAAAGAACCTGTTCTGGTATTCAGCAGCAGTGAGGAAAACCGAATATTTTCCATTATCGAGAAGACTCTGTGATATGCCTTCTGACTGGTCATAAAGAAATACCGGGTAGCCGGAAAAAGAGCCGGCAACAGACTGCATACTGAATACCACGGTTCCCGCAGTATTGGCTTTAAGTCCGAGTGGTATCCTGAGTTGTCCTCCGCTGTAGGAGGGCAGCCCGGCTATCGAAAGCTTCCGGTTATCATCAGTTGCCACATATAGGTTCGGAATCTTAAGGTCGGTGTTCATTAATTTCAGAGCGTCGAAACCTGTGTCAAAACTATCTGTTGCCTTCACATCGCCATAAATGAGAAGATGGTCTTTTGCTGAAGTGTCGGCAGTGAAATGTGCTGAGAGACGGATAATTGAGTCAGGCCCTTTTCTTTCTGATTTTGCAAAGGGTTGGGAGCTGTCACCTATTCTTACTGAATTGTTCATCGATAATGTCGCGGTTACAGGATAGGCTCCGTCAGTTACATGAACAAAGAAACCCTGCATGGAAGGGATAATGTTATTCACTATAAGGTCACTCGATATCCCGTTCACATAACTGCTGTAGGTACCCCCATACTGGTCTGTAGTTCCCGGCTTAAAGAAATAAATGGCATTGTCGATATTTGTTCTGGTCCATCCTGAAGATGCATCCCAGTCGATAGCTGAAGGATAGGGATTTCCTACCAGGTTAAATCCCTGTGTATATGTATTATTATGATTATAGAGTGTCCTGGTATATGTACCGTTGCCTGCCGTTCCCGTCAGATCGGCCGTTACCGGCAATGGGGACGAACCGAAGTTCACTGAATATCCGTGCAAAGGTCTCAGCAGAGAATCTGTATTTACATAACTGACCCATCCGGAGTAAGTGCGGCTTTCATCATACTTGTAAACCGGAGGGAAAGAGCTTCCCAGATTTATCTCATCCGAGAGCCCGTTTACTGTCGAAGCAGTAAACGGAGAGGAAATATACCTGTACCCGAAACCTGAGGGAAGATATCTCTGCATGGTTATATTACCGGTAACATCACCTGTACCCGAACCGTCGATATATGCTGCAGACGTTGCATCCGAAACAAGTGTAAGAAATCCGTCGGAAGCAAGATCGCCTGAGGATAAAAGTACATATCCTGTAATATCGAGCTGACCGAGAAGCTGGACTCCGGAACTATTGTTTACAATAATATCTTTTATTCTGTTTCCCGTGAACAGGTTTGCAGGTATCTGTTGTAATGATGTCCCGTTGAGTTCTATTGTTCCGTCCGAAGCATCAAATGTTCCGCTGCTGGTAACAGTTCCCGAAATTCTGATCGTATTTCCGGAGATAGTTAGTGATGATCCGCTTTCTATTGTAAGGTCATCGACTGTTGCTTCTGATCCGCTGCTGAGAACAGGTTTGTTGGTTACATCGGGAATAGTCACCTCATGGATCTGAACAGGTACAATTCCGCACGACCAGTTGGCTATGTTGTTCCAGTCATCATCAACAGCCCCGGTCCACTGGTTATTACTGATGATGGTCAGACCTGCTCCGTCACTGGTCTGTGGTGAAGTTCCGCAACTTGTCGTTATCACACAAGTATAAGTTCTTCCGTCAAGTCCGGATCCCGGGTTTATCAATGTAAGTGTTGAAGTGTTCACACCGCTGTAAACACCTCCCTCACTGAGGGGAGATCCGTCTTCATGCCACTGATAAACAGGATTATAGCCTGTCACGCTTACGGTGAAGGTCGCATTTCCTCCAATGCAGGCTGAAGCTGCAGCCGGCTGTCCCGTGATAGTCAGTTCATCGAGGATAGTCAGACCTGTCGTTGTTGCAGAACTCTCGCATCCGTTAACAGTCTGTGTGACATAGTATGTATATACACCGACACTTGTCTCTCCTGTGGCAAAAGGTGTACCTGTTCCTTCCAGAACCGTCAGTGCTGCATCGGAATACCATCGGAGGTTGGTACCTGTTGCAGCAATATCGGATATGTTCGTAATACAGCAGGTTGCAGCCGATGAAACCGGTGGATCAGGGACAGGAGTTACAATTATGTCCTTCGAAACGGAGTTTGAACATCCCAGTCCGTCGGTATATGTATAGGTAATGAGGTGTGTTCCCACTCCTGCTGATGAAGGGTCGAAATTCGTTCCGGTCACCCCGGTTCCGCTGTAAACGCCACCGGCCGGGTAACCCTGGTCGAGGGTGTATGATGATGAGCAGACACCTGTTGTTGCCAGAATAGTGTTTGATGTTTCCGTTCCCAGCGAAATAAATGATGCAGGATCGTTCTGGTTAAGGTATTCCGTCATGATCCAGCCGGCGCTCTTAGGGCTCATTGAGAACCGTGGCTCATCAAGATTTGCAGCCAGATATTCACCGTCATTGTATCTTCCTATATCTCCTTCCGTTGGTGCATATGTCTGGGGGGCTACACCCGATGATCCCATAAGCACCCCGTCGATATAGATATAGCTTGTCGTACCGTCATAAACATACACATAGTAATGCCATGTGTTTGTTGAAGGAGCGGGGCCGCCGTTGGCAAGAATGGTTCCGCCCCATTTCCATGCAACGGCATTCCCGCCCCTGAATCCAAGTTGTATTGCGGATGACTGTGAAGCATTCTGAAACGACATAAGGTTTCTGTTACCTGAGGGTGTGGTTGAATAATTTCCCCAAATACTTATCGTCTGGTTATTATCGTTGGCGACAAAACCGTTGGCGGGAGTCATTATATATGAATCAGCACCGTTGAATCCCCGTCCGCCTGCTATAATTCCCGAAACCGATGTTGTGTTATTGTTGACACCGTTGTTGAGGTTGCTGGTTGCATCATCGGTAAAGCCGGTTCCGTTCAGATGCCAGACACCCTTGTAGCTGCTTGTCCATACCGATGAAAGGGAAGGATCTGTGCTGACGGCCGGGTTTCCGTACCACATTCTTATCGTTGTCGATGTTGAAGATGAAAGAACCGGTACACGTACCCAGGCAACATATTGTCCTGTTGTCGCCTCATAATATTCGAGCTGGTGATCGAGCCTGTTTCCCGAAATGTCAGTGAATATTATGTCGTAGCCCGATGTATTGTTTACGTGTCCGCCGTTGGCGGTGGTCCTCAGCAGCAATGAAGTGAAGCTTACCAGGGCAGGAAAATCAGTAAGGTCTGCCGTTCCGGAAGCCTGGTCAAGAGTCACATCCATTGAATAACCATAACCCATTGAGACATTTGGAAGTGTCACTGTCAGAGTAGCGCTGTTACTGGGATAAGTGTTGCTGTTTCCGTCGGTAACCACGCAGCGGTAGAGGTATCCGTTCATCGACGCGCCGGCTCCCGTTATCGTCAGGTCAGCTGTTCCTGTCCCTGAATATATCCCTCCGTCGGAGAGATCGCTAAAACCTCCCCCATCGTCTTCCTGCCATCTGTATGAAAGAGGCTCTATACCGCTTGCCACGACACTGAAGGTGGCATTACATCCTGTAAAATCAGAAGGATGTGACACAAATACTGAGGTAGATCTGCCTATGGCAAGGTCGGTAGACGTTGTCGATATACCGCTCATGCCTGTTCTGCTGATCTCCGGATCGGATACTGTACCATGGCTTCCGTCGGCAGTAAGATCTCCTCCGTTTGTCCGTTTCAGAATCCTTGATAATGTGTTCACATCGGAAAAACCCGTGTAGTTCAGAACAACGCTGTAATTTGTAGAAGTGAGGGTACCGGCTGTCATTGTCCAGTAACCTGTTGTACAACGTTCATCAATAACCACTCCGCCGTCGGTAACAGGTAAGCCTGCTGTTCCGGGGTCAGAGGCCTGAAACTGAACGGTAAGGGTCCCTGCAGTAAGGTTCGTAAATGTTATCTTAAGCGGATTGTAAGATGAAGCTGTACCTACAGGATATAGATATTCTGTTGATGTTGAGGCAAGGTCCCTTTGCAACCTTCCGATGACCGTTCCTGAGCTATGGTTCAGGTCGCCGTCGACTGAAAGAAGGTAGGTAGCGGTGTTGATATTGCCCTGAGTCATCGTAAGATCGTTATTTACATCTATATCGGCCGGCAGGCTGACTCCGGAAGCATTGTCAATTTCAAGGTTGTAATAGGTATAATCTCCAAGTGTCTGAGAGGCTGTACCGTTAAAAACAACTGTTCCGGAAGCAGGAGCTGCACTTCCTCCATTAACAGTACTTGTAATGCTTCCACCGGTTATGGAACCTCCCACGAAAAGAGTTCCGGCTCCGGTAAACAGGATATAAGTCCTGTTGCTGTTGGCGTTAAGCTCAATATCCCCGGTAACGGTCACAGTACCTGATGAAATTCTTATAAATGCATCCCGCGTATCGTTATTTGTAGCTGTTGCCACCACAGAGCCTGACGAAAAGATACCTGCATCAACCAGCACGGCCTTCTGATCGCCATTGCTGTTTGACCTCAGGTAGGTCTCCCCCGACACTGCAAGGGAGTAGCTTCCCGTAAATGTTACATAAGAATCATTACTACCGCCGTTGATACTTAGAGAGCCTACCGCATTCGGTACATCTGCGTTAACCCGTACGGTGGTATTATCACGAATATTCACGACTCCTGCTCCCGGATTTTGACCGGGATAAGTTGTGGTTGAAGCGCCAACCCATGTACCGGCAGTTTCGCAGCGCTGCCAGTTAGCTGCAGTATTCCAGTTCCATGTCCCTGTAACTCTTGTACGGTAGTCACCGACAGCCTGACCCGAGGCCAGCACAGAGACAGCAAGCAACATACATACAAAAAGTATTCTTAAGGTATATTTCAGGATAGCTGCAGCTTTCATTGAAAGAAATACATCATCTTATTAATCAAAACATGACAGCATCTTTCGGGGCTGTCATTGTTTTTCCGTACAAACATATCCGCCTTATATCACGGATTTTAGGTCTCTCCGGCTGATATTTACCGGAGAATCAATTCTGCTTCTGCGTATTTTTCAGGCTTAAGATCCGAAGACGATGAATAGTGTAGTTTCAGAATGCCTTTTGTAAGATCAACACTTTCGATCCTTGTTAAAGGCAGTTGAAATCTTCTGATTGAATTAGGTGTATAGACAGCCACCCCATTGGCTATTCCCACCCTTGTAACGGTCCCCTGAGGTGAAATATGATCCACGGCAATATCACCGTAAACCGACATGTTGCCCGTTCTGTTAAAGGTGAACTTCAAAAAGGGTGCGGCTCCGGTCTGGTATTCCAATGCAAGATCAGAAAGTGTAACCCTGGTATCAGATTCCCCTACCTTGATTATTACCGGAATGGTTATCCCGAATATAGGTGTAAGGACCACTGACAAAGTTGTTGTATCACGGTTGATCTGTTCCTCAGCCAGTGGCTTAGCATCGGGTGTAGCCCGGAAATAGAAGTGGGATCTGTATTCTCCCGGTGTCATTTCGCCTGTTCTTATCAATTGGATCTTAACGGTCTGTGATTCATTTGGACCCAAAGCTACTGACCGCGGGAAGAACCTCACATAGCGGTCGGCGAATCTCTGACCCGGATCTGGTTTTGTAATAGTCTCAAAACCACCGTCATCCTTCATCCTGACCTGCACCATCGAGATCGAATACTTTGCCGTATCTTTTCCTATGTTTGCCAGATTAAGGTCGAAGGTACGTGCCTGTCCGTCGAAGACCACTCGTCTCGGGGTAATCAGAAGGTCGCCCTGAGCGGAAGCAGTTTGCAATGTGAGAAAAAGCAACAGGAAACATGTGATCAGGGTTCCGCCCGTGCACCTGTTTCCCTTTATCAGCAAAGTTGTATAATTCATTCCGCTCAGTTAAAGTCAAAAGTTATATTGTATGAACCCCTGTACCTCCCAACCGGATTATCAGGAAGCGTGCCGACCTTGAGAGTAGCCCCTACATGTACTTCCCTGAATCCGTTAAGCAACATTCCCGTACCTGTTCCGTGAGCAGGTATCGACATCCAGTCTTTTACGATCATGGTTTTTGAACTGGTCTCATGCCGGATAACCACGGGTTCTGAGGGCAAAGTTATTGAAAAAGCGGCATCTTCGGTTCCGGTAAGGAAAAAACAGGCTGCATTACGAAAGCCGCTGCCTGCGTAAACGCTTCCCAGAACAGAGATTGTTCCGTTTGGAGTAAGAATAAGTTCTCC
This sequence comes from Bacteroidales bacterium, assembly GCA_016936435.1. GTDB lineage: Bacteria > Bacteroidota > Bacteroidia > Bacteroidales > VadinHA17 > LD21. Next base: position 265 of record JAFGXX010000229.1, on the reverse strand, counting down.
ACCCTGGTAACCCGGCGAGAACTTCCCGAAATTGAGCTGGGAAGTCTCGCTAGCCGAAAATACCGCGACAACTTCTGCGGTTATCTGTCCGGTAACAGTGAATTCCTGACCGGTCGTCTGGGCAGATAATTCCAGACCACTATAAAGTATTAAAAGAAGGCTGAGAAATATTTTAACGGTCCTGGTCATACAATTGACTGGAGATAAGGCAGGTTCTTTCAGTTATACTGAACAGTTACATTGTAAGTCCCGGTATATGCTCCTG
>JAFGXX010000045.1 GCA_016936435.1 Bacteroidales bacterium | reverse complement strand
TTTCCCACAACTCGACCTCCATGTAAAGGAAGCAAGTGGTTCGGGTCATTAATAAAATTGAAATGCTATGAAAAAGATCTTCCTGTTTTCGATTCATATCCTTGTATGCTTCCTGACAACTACCTGCCAGACGCCCGGAGAGAATATCGTACCTGAACGCAAGCAGACTGACCGGACAATCCTTGTGTACGGTAATGGCCTTGAAAAATCTTTTATAAGTTATGTTATCGCCCTGACCGGAAAAGAAAAGCCAAAAGTTACCTTTTTCCCGACGGCAGCAGCCGATAATCCACTGGCTTCTAAAATCTGGTCCTCACTGGTTGCAGACCTGCCTCTTGAACCTGAAGTGGTGCTGACTTTTATAAACTCTTCTCCTGATCAGAAAACATTTGCAGAACAGATACTCACTTCAGATGCAATAATTGTCGGCGGAGGAAACACACTCAATATGATTGCTATCTGGAAAGCACAGGGCATTGACACCCTGTTAAGGGCTGCGTATGAAAAGGGAATCGTCCTTGCCGGGGGAAGTGCAGGTTCACTTTGCTGGTTTACAGGAGGATACAGTGATTCGAGACCGCAGAAACTGTCCGTAATTGAGTGCCTTGGCTTTCTCAATTACAGTCACTGCCCGCATTATAATGAGCCCGAAAGAAAAAGGCTGTACACTGAAGCCATTAAAGAAGGGATACTAAAGCCGGGCTATGCATGCGAGAACGGGGCCGGCCTGCTATTTATAAATGAAAGGATGGTAAAATCATTATCTCTCAGTCCTGATAATAACAACTACTTTGTTACAACCAGGGATGAGAAACTTGTGGAAGAAAAGCTAAAAGCGGAAATATTAAAAACAAGGGCCCGATATTAAATCCGGTCAGTATTCTGAAGTTCTTTGTCAGAAAACCTGTCACAATGATCTGAAAGGCATAGTATTTGATGCAAATAAGACTGTCATAATACTAACCAAACCTTCCAAAATGAAAAAACCATACCTTTTAACATTAGTGCTTCTGTTCCTATCCTTCTCATTATCAGCACAGAATGATAATAACTCTGAAGGTTTCAGAGATGATACAAGTAAGGTTACATCCGAACCCCTTGTTATAATAAACGGAGAAATAAGCAGTACCGGAGTAAAATGGCTTGACCCCAATTCAATAGAATCGATCAGCATTCTTAAAGACCGTCCCGCAACAGAGGTCTACGGTGAAGCAGGCAGGAATGGCGTCATTCTTGTAACAATAAAGGACAAGCTCAGATCTTATACCAACACCGACAGGCTGGAAGATATTTCAAGCCAACAGGGCACTTTCAGGGGAGATCCGTTCAGCAAGGCTCTGGTAATAATAAACGGAGAAGTTAGCAGCACAGGACTGAAATGGATCAATCCTGACAAAATAAAGTCAATATCTGTTCTGAAGGATAAATCAGCAACTGCCGTCTTTGGAGAAGCCGGCAAAAACGGTGTTATTATTGTAACGGCCGATGATCTGCCGGCAACACTTCTCCGGTAACGGACATTCTGCTCCTTTAATAAATAAAATGAGTATCAGGGATCATAATCATAAATTCATTGATTTTGATTTCGTCGGACTCCCCTTCGTTCCGGTTCTTTGTTTACCCCTACCCTAAAGGGTGCGAAGAACCGGGCTCTGCACTGCTGACGGGCCCGGTGAAATATAAAACATTCAGGTTCTGACTTATAACAATTATTGCGGTAGTAATTTCCACTTGCTCCCGACTTGTTTCATTTCGGGTGGAGACATCTTTTGCTTTACGGTTACCATTTTCAGCAGATCCTTCGCTCAGGATGACAGGGCATTGAGGTTCCTTCGGGTATATCTTTCTCCTTTTGATATTTTCCATCAGAAAAATACTCTGAATTTCAGCGGATTTCTTAAATTTCATAGCGGAAAATTTTTTCGTAATATATCCGTGTATAAAAGAAAGACATCATTAACCTCTTCACGAAATGAAATCATCAGTTCAGTTCTTTTTATTATTGTTGCTTTTACCTGCCGTTTTTACAAGCTGTAAAAATTCAAATTCTGAAAGTGAAAAATCGCTTCTTATTTATGATCTGAAAGAGTTACCCCGACAGACAACTTTAAAACTGTCTGATCTGTCTGTCAAAGACATTCAGTACCTGCCTCTTGAAACCACCGAAGAAAGTGTAATACCGGGGATACGAAAAATCATCAGGGCAGATAACTATTTCCTGGTACAGGCTTTTAGCGATATCTTTATGTTCCGCTACGATGGTTCCTTTGTAACAAAAATAGGAATTGTCGGGAGGGGCCCGAATGAATTCACTGTAGCTCACGATATAGATATTGATCAGGAGAACGGAAACATATATCTTATCGACGGATGGCAGCAGAAATTTCTGGTCTATTCCGGGAATGGTGAATTTATCCGTACATTTCACTATCCGGTCCGTTCTGCCGTTAATTTCAGAATCATACAGGACGGGATTCTATGCTACAACCTGAATACCATGGGTGACGTTGAAACCAGTTATATTCTTCTGGATACGACAGGTCAGATAATCAAAAGCTTCCCCAATAAATATCCATGGACCAGAACCCTTCCGACACTCGCATTTCAGAACGAAAATATTTTCTTCCGTTACAATGATCGTCTTTTAACCAAGACAGTATACTGCGACACATTATATGTCTTCAGGAACAAGGATTTTGAACCCTATTCGATAATCGATATTGGTGACCGCCGGATAACTCCCGAAGTCAGAACCGGATCAGAAGCAGAATTCATAATGAAGCATTACATTAATCCGATGAACCTTTTTGAATTCGCTGATTATCTGTATTATGAATTTTTCGTGCCTCTTAACGAAAAGCCCGAGGGCTTATCTGTCATTGCATCAAAAGACGGCAGCTATAAGGTTTTATTTGATCCGGAAAAAGACCTTATCAATGATATTGATGGCGGTCCTGTCATCTGGCCTAAGGCTGCCTGGGATGACAATACTGTTGTTTCCTGGACCGAAGCAATGAAGTTAAAGACTCTGGTAGCTTCGGAGAATTTCAGAAACTGCAAACCTGAATTTCCTGAAAAGAAAAAGGAACTTGAAAGTCTGGCAGCCGGGCTTAAGGAAGAGGACAATCCGGTTTTAATTCTGATACGCTTTAAATAAGAGTAAATGTCTGCTGTCCTGAATTTTATTATTTCCGGAGATGGGGTGAAAAGTGATTTTCCCGGGCTGATGGATTCAGGACAGAATACCTGTTTTAATCATCACTGAAACACCGGCAACATGAACGATAAAATCACTATTGATGATTCACTTTGCACAAAATGCAGAGTTTGCGCGGAAATATGTCCGAACGGAATTTTCAGGACAGAAACCGGCCTTACCACCGTCAGACCTGAGCGGGTTCAGCTTTGTGTCTCCTGCGGACAGTGTATGGCAGCGTGTCCGGAAAGTGCAATACAGGTCGACGGACTCGACTATAGTCGTGATTTCTCCGACCTTCCCGAAAATGACGATGCGGATGTACACTTCGACAAACTGATCCGGAGCCGCCGCTCCGTCCGCTCCTTTAAAGATAAACCAGTACCCCGCGATAAGCTGGAACAGATCGTCAGCGCAGTGACATTCTCACCTCCTTCTTTTCCGCCCATAAAAACAGCATTGGTTGTTGTACAGGATAAACAAATGATAAGAGAATCCCTGCCATACATGGTCGACCTTTACGACAAGCTTTTAAAAGGATTAAAGCACCCGGTGGCAAAATTTTTCATAAAAAAAGAAGTCGGCCCCTACAGGATGCGGACAATTCAGAATCATATAATCCCGATGTTCAGTATTAAGCTTCCCTTCATGAAAGACGGAACTGAGGATTCCATTACACGTAATGCGCCGGCAATGATCCTGTTTCATGCAGACAGGAATTCTGAAAATTACAGAACAGATATTTACATCGCCCTGGCTTATGCCCTTTTAAAGGCTCACTCACTTGGTTTAGGGGCTACTGCCATAGACCTTATCCCTCCAGCCATTGAAAAGAGTCCCCGTCTTAAGATACTGTTCCGTATACCTGATCAGAATGAAGTAGTCGCCGCGATGATCCTGGGCTACCCGAAATATAAATATAGAAGAGCCATTAACAGACAGTTAAGTAGTGTTACCTGGATTAATTAATTATAAATTTCCTGTGTCTGTTAAAAATACACTGATGGTGCTGGCAGATAAAAAAATAATTTAAGTCACAATAAAATGAGGATAAAGAATAAAATATGCATTGCCGTTTTTCTTCTTTTTGCAACAACCTTATTGAATGGCCAGAAGATGGAATTCAGCTATAAAACTGTCCCTGAGGGCTCCGGATTCAGAATGGATGACTATTGGGTATGGTGCGGATCGATGATCAGGGTTGGAGATACTTACCATCTTTTTGCATCGCGCTGGCCCAAAACAGGTCCCTTCCCCGAGGGTTACAGACAAAACTCTGAGATAGTCAGGGCAACATCCGCTTCGCCTGTCGGGCCTTTTGTATTCGAAGAGGTAGTCATCGGTGAGCGGGACAGTTCTTTCTGGGATTCAAACATGGCACATAATCCTGCTATTTACAAGATCGGCAATGAATATGTGCTGTTTTATATAGGAAGTGACTTTGCAACAAAACCTGAGGGTTCATCCAGCCTTCTCCGAAGGGTCGGATATGCAACATCCGCTTCGGTTACAGGACCATGGAAACGATCTGATGAACCTGTTATCAGTACCGAGTCAAATAATCCTGCTGTTCTCGTTGAGGGAAACAGGGTGCTGATGGTTTATCGCGATGCCTCGCTGAGGGTGTATCTTGCAGTGGCCGACAATTACAAAGGGAAATATGAGGTTATAAATGATAATCTCTGGCCATCTTCAAAGATCGAGGATTTCTTCATTTTTAAAGATGATGGTCAGTATCATATTATCTGTGAAGACAATACCGGTGGGGTAAGCGGTCATGTCAGATGGGGGGTGCATCTATATTCTGACGACCCGGCAAAAGGCTGGAAAAAATATGACCCGCCTGTTGTATACGATCATGAAATAAGTATAACAGGAGGACCGGTATTGAAATGCACGAGAAGGGAGCGTCCTCAGTTGCTGATACATAATAACCGGATCATGTGTCTGGTAACAAGTGTTTATGATGGAAAAAATTCATGGTCGCAGCCGGTACTGCTTAA
>JAFGXX010000228.1 GCA_016936435.1 Bacteroidales bacterium | reverse complement strand
GCCGTAGCGGCTACGCGAAGGCGCAGGGGGAAACGGGAAAGGGGGTCATTTAGAGCAAAATGGAAGTAATTGATTATTAGCATTATAGTAATAGAAACATTTTAATATTAACTTTTTATTATTGATTCCCGATAGTCATTATTTTTTATTACTAATGATCTGAATTCTTTATCCTGTAATATTTTTCTTTATAGCCGGCAGCTGTTTGTATTATTATCGGGTGCCTTACGATCTCAGCATACCCTGATCACTTCCATATTCAGAAGTTCCCCCAGCTTTTTTATCTTCGATGCCAGATGCCCTACCCCTGCAGCGCAGTGATGTGCCGGACCATAGCTGTTCCATGTGTTTACAAAATTTTTTACACCAATTGAGAACCGGTACCTGCTATTTGTATTTCCTATCTCCAGGATCGGACCGGGAACAGACTCCCCTTCAGCAACGAGGAGCATCAGTTTGCCATCCGGTTTCTGGATAACCGACAATAAGGTTACAGGTCCGAACTTAACAGACATTTCGATGGATAAGCCCCTGCCTACTTTGCCGTGATAGACTTCAAGAGGTTTAACCCTGGCTTTCCCTTCGGCAATGGCCAGATGACCGGGACCATCATGTCCCATGAGAATGACTTCATCCCTGAAATCGAGAGCATAGTATTCCGTGAATGATCCTCCTGCCCCCAGACAATCCATTATCTTCATTGCCTGAACATTCTTAATCTCATATTCCCCGGCCACGGGTATCCCTCCTGATGTGAGAAGTGAATTTGCCAGTATTATGGTACTTATGGTATCTTCATTTTCCCTTATACCTGTACCACTGTAGAAATAGGCCATAGATCCAAGATCATGTCTTTTAACAAGCTTATCAAGTGCCACAGATGTCCTGGCTGCCTCCTTAATATCTTCTTCCCTGCATTTACTGTCTATCTCAAATTCCCTGTGAAATAACTCTACTCTTTCATTTACTTCCCTTACAGAAACCTTCCTTCTCAGCTCAGATAGTTCATCCACCTCCAGCATTTCAATGTGTCCGCCAAAAGTAACAAGCTGAAGAGTCAGGTCACTGTATACATCAAGCATACCTCCATAATAATGCCCCATACATCCAAGCCTGTTATGAGCCATCTTATTTGCTGCTGACGCGGCATCTATCCATTCCTTTACTTCTTCCCAGACTTCCGGATCGCCTCTGAGAACACCTGTTATCTGGTGGAATTTTATTCCCGCCCTTAAAAATACATTCGCTATTTCAGGCACAGGGCATGAAGAGACATTTGCCAGCCACTCGCCTGTCATTTTGGTTCTGTCGCCTAGTTTATTAAATGTTTTATAGTCAATTGCTTCCACTGGTGAGAGATTCAGGATGATAACCGGGACCCTGGCTCTCCGGACTACAGGAAGGACAGTAGAGGAGAGGGCATAGGTGGTGACATACAGGAATATTATATCAACATCGGCTCTTCTGAACCTGTGTCCTGCTTCAAATGCTTTTACCGGATTATCGATCAGCCCTGTGTTTATGACTTCTGCACCAAAGCTGCCCAGTTTCGAACTTACTTCCTGCAAATAACCTTCAAGCCTCTCCCTTAGTCCTTTGAACTGCGGCCAGTAAGCATCAAGGCCTATTCCGAAAAGGCCTATTTTAAGATGGTAATTGGTCTTCATGTCAGGATATAAATGAATTAATACTTATGATTGCATGTACGGGTATCATGTTTTGTCTTTACCATGACAGGTGATTATTAATAAATACTGCATACGATCTTTTCAATTTTACCGCTGTGTCCCTTAAGCTGCCCGTTAACAAGTACAAACAATCCTTTACCCAGGTTATAACGTGTACCATCCTTATCCCAGCAGATCGTTAGTTCCCTGTCATGATATTTCAGACGGTCGATACAAAACCAGTCCCATTTATAATCAGGCAGCAGAGGATTTATTTCAATAATATCGTCAGATCGAGGTCTCAGACCCACCAGCCCTGTGATGATGAGGTCGCTGAAAGTGGAATGGTTATAATACCTGCTTCTCTCCTGGTCGCCCTTGAGCCAGTAGCCTGTCTTCCCGTCGAGATACTCGCCTATATAAGGTCTTCCCCTGTAATACTGAGATTCAACGTAAACCTCCAAAAGCCTGAACCAGTCATCAGGACTAACTATGTCCTGATCGAAATTATTGATAAGATTAGCCATGGCAGTAAGGGTCTGGGAGCTGGCAAATGGCCATACTGCACCATCCCATTCACAGTTGCAGCATCCGTGGGTACGGTATCCGCGGTGTCGCATTTCCGCTGTTGTAATTCCGAAAGGAGCATTGAATCCCTCGGTGTGGGTCACCTGTTCCCATGCACTTTCGTATCCTTGAGAAGGGAGGTTGAAGTACCACGGAATAAAACCGATAGCCTCCCTTACATCTGCAAGGGTATTATCTTCTTTTAGTGTCTCAAAGAATAAGTGACGGCTGTTCCATAATTTTGTTTCAACGAGATCTTTCAGCGTGTCAGCTTTGGCTGAATAAAATGCTGACAGCTTAACCTTACCTGTCAGCCGGGCAATCTCTGATATTGCCAGGGCGTTACCGAACATATAGCTGTTAATTGTCGGACGTGCATTTCTGACCTTTCTGCCCCCGCTGATGCTTTCTTCCATTCCGTCCGATACATCCCTCTGCCAGAACAGCCCCGAGGGAAGACGGTGATCTCCTTCCCAAAGCCTGTATTCCAGTTCAAGATCATTTAACATCCCTGTCAGAAACTCCCTGTCGCCGTTTACAAGGTAACTTTGCCAGAGGGCAAAAGCAGTCCAGCTGCTGAAATTCCTGAGGTATTTCATCATCCCTCCTTCATTACCCCTGTACCATACCCTTACATTTTCTTTCAGATACGAGTGATCACGCAACCACCTCGACTCAAATATATGATGACCGAGAGCACAGCTTATAAGATTGTACTTGTCTGCATATGACCGCGGAACAAGGAATTCTGTGAATGCATGTCCTGCAGGTGTTCTGATAATATGCTTTCTGAGCGTCCACCAGCGGTAGTAATATATCTCTTCAAAATTGTCCTGAGGACATTCGAAAAGCGGTATATTTTCTTTCATCCATTCCCACGATCCGGAATTTGGTATTAAGGTGACAATATTTTCATTCTCCATCCTGTTGAAGAGGTCTGCATAATGCTTAAAATATTCTGATTTCAGGATAGAGTTTCCTTCCTTATTTTCTTTCCCGGACGATGCAATGTTCATATGGCCACGGCATCCTGAGATCAGGAAAATAATGGTCAGGAAAAATAATGGAATTCTATTCTTCATTCCTGTCCTGGGTTTCGCTTTTCCTTTCATACTCCTTTTGCAGGCCTTTAAGTGTTTTAATGCCGGCCCTGAAGATCGTACCGTGTTTATGACCTTCCGGGAGAAAGATATTGTCAGAGATATCGGTAAATGTTTTAAAATCAGTAGTTTTTACAGCACCGAATAACCGTTCCCTGTAAGCTTCGTAATAGATAAGCCATTCGTCATTCTTTTTAATCACTGTCGGTCCTTCGGTGTACATCCTTGTGAAAGTATCAGAGATACCGGTATACGGACCTGAGGCCTCTGAAGAGAATGCAACCCTGAGATTACGGTTTGGCCTCGTATTGTCTTTCAGGACAAGGACAAAATCTTTCTCTGCCCTTTTTACTATAACGGCATCAATAACACTGTAACCCGGATCGAGGAACAGTTCTGTGGGCGAGAAGGTGTTGAAATCCTTTGTTGTTGTATAGTACATTCTGTGGTTGCTCATCTCTTCCTCTTCGCCCCTGGGAAATCTGAAAGGGATGGATGAAGCCCAGATTACCACAAAATGATCCCTCTCATCATCGTACCAGAGCTCCGGAGCCCACACGTTTACAGTGGCAGGCTCATGTTGCATGACAGGTATCCATTTTTGTTCCGACCAGTGAATCAGATCCCCGGAGCATGAATAACCAAATCCCTGATCATCTTTCCACGAGGAGGTCCACACCATATGATATGTACCATCGGGGCCCCTCAGCACTGACGGATCACGCATCACTTTCCCGGGACCGGCTTCAGGCCTCAGCCAGGGCCCGCCGAGGTCATTCCATGTAAGCCCGTCTTCACTCCATGCCAGGTAGAGTCCTTCAGTTGCCGGTTCCCGAAAGGTGCTGAAAAGCCATATATCGCTGCTGTTACTGCAGCCTGAAAGGAGCACCAGAATAATAATCGAAATCAGGGACCTGTTCATTGTTTATCAAATTTTAAAAGTACACCGGCAGTCATATGGATCCCAATATATAGAAATTATATTTTTAAAAATTCCCCGACAGCCTGATACTGAATGACCTGTGTGGCTGAATATCTCCGGGACGTCCGAGATACTCGGTATTTGTTAAATTTTTAACAGCAGCTGAGATTGTCAGTTTCCTGTTAATTTTATATCCGGCCCGGACATCCGTAAGGAAATATCCTTTGTTGTTGTTTTTCCAGTAATCGGGGAACCCGGGCAGGATAACCTCACCTGTTTCTTCATTCAGGAAAAAACTGTCGATCCGGAGTATCTTTGATTTAGCATAGAATGCCACTTCGTATTCAAATTGTTTCCATTCCAGTTTTGCCGAGAGCTTCCCTGAGTGCTTTCTCCTGTATTTAAGGAAATCACCGGTGCTGCTGTTGGTTACCGGGCTTATCTCCACGGGGTGGATGTATGTATAACCTCCTGTAACAGATGAGTTTAAATTACCAAATGATCCGCTGATCATTATTTCGGCTTCGACACCGTAAACCCTCGAATTCTCTATGTTGGTGGCTTTGAATCCTGTCGATCCTTCATATACGGCCAGGAAATATTCTATCATATTTTTATTTTGCGACAGGAAGACAGACATATCTGCCTGTCCGCTTATCTTCCCGGTTGAGATACCCTGTTTTATTCCGGCTTCGGCACTCCATCCCGACTCGGGAAGGACTTCCGGATTGGGTATGATCATGACTGAACCGAGTGTTGTGGATGCATGTTTCTCTGCTATTGAAGGAAAACGGTATCCCTGTCCGAAAGAAGCCCTCAGGTATGTATATCTGGCAGCCTGCCAGTTGATGCCGGCTCTGAGAACAGGAACCACTTTATCGTTTTTGCCGTCAAGGGAATTGTTCTCTATTCTTAGTCCTGCCACTGCCTTTAGCTTTTTAGCCGGACGTATTTCTAGTTGAGAATAGCCTGCAAGGTTTATCTGGCGGTGATCATCATACATGTTGGAGTTGATGATGCTGTAATTTTCGCAGAGGCCTGCCGTCAGGTCGAGGAAATCAGTAAGACGGTACCACATCTGGTATTCAGTGAAAAGAGAATACGCGTCACTGTTGGTCTTTTCACTTTCCGGGAACCTGTTAAGGGAAGTCTGGAAACGCATCCGGAGATCATGCTTCCAACGGTTTATTTTTTTAAATGAAATGAAAGGATCTATGGCATAGAAGGAACCATGAAGCTGAATTGCAGAGTTTTCCTGTTGTTTCAAAGCTCCTGTTTCTGCATTTTCCCAGAGCACAAAATCCCTTTTGACCGTGGTCCCTGAAGTGATGTTCACACCAAAGGTCAGCCCTTCTGTCTTTTTGCTGAAATGTTTCAGTTTCAGGGCCAGCCTGCCCAGGTTTTCTTCATTGAGCTTACGATAACCATTATCGAGAAGAATATTTGCACTTATCCCGATGTCGGTTCTTCCTTTTTTCTGAAGATGGGAAAAAGAAGCGTTTCCCCACATCCTTGGCGTATCCCACCACTTCCATTTACTGTCAGAGGGATTGCCGAATATGCCGTATTCGATATGGAAACTGGTTTGTGGTATATTAGCTGCATCGGCAGTACGGAAGTTTATCACTCCGTTAAGAGCCGAAGAACCATAAAGCACTGAAGATGCACCTTTTATTATTTCAACCTGTGAGAGGTTTTCCAGGGGCAGAAACTGCCATTTAATGTTTCCGGCGTCGGCAGCAACCATTGGCAGGCCGTCGATGAGGGCAAGAACCCTGCTTCCGGCGCCATAACTGAACCCGCTCCCTCCTCTCACCGATGCCTGTCCGTCCATGACTTCGATGCCGGGAGTCTTGTTTATCAGCTCCTGTGCATCGGTAATATGATTATCCTTCAGAAATGAGGCTTTGATGATATCCATCGATACACTCAGCTCGGCTATCCGCTGCTCAGTCCGGCTGGCACTAACCACAACCTGGTCTATCTCGCGTACAGAAGTTTCAAGGGCGATATCAAGTTCGACCGTTTCATTTTCTCCGACTGTGACTTCAACTGAAAATGTCCTGTAACCGACGAGCTGGAATGTAACAGTGATTTTCCCGGAAACATCAGGTATTACGAACGTTCCATCATCGTAGGTTGTTATCACCAGGTTCTTTCCGTATATGACATAGACACCTGAAAGAGGCTCTCCCGTAGTCCTGTCGGTAACCTTGCCCTTCAGGATTCCGGTGAGATCTTCAGCAGCCATTCCCATAAAAAGGAAGAAGCCGATGATGGTAAGTGCCGACCTGATCACTTCGCCTTGAAAGTCATCCGTATATCATAGGGATCGGACATATTTTCCTTATTTGGCACCACAGCAGTTATCCTGAGATCCGTTGACGTCAGCAAATAGATGTTGGCTAATATCGCAACCGCAAGAGAATCGGATGTTATTGTTACCTTGGTCTCATCGGGATTGAACATCCATTTCCCATCGTATTCTCCGAAATAACCGGTACCATTTTTCTCGAATTTTGCATCTCCCCTGAATTTGTAAAGAAGCTCACCCGGATCACCTGCATCAACTCCGTCGGCGTAAAGGGTATCGGAAGTCCATACCGGCGTTGTAAGCAGAATAAAACGTTCTGACTCCTTTTCACCGCAGGCTGCGATCATCAGACCGGCAGCTGCCATCAATAGTACAGAAAGCCATTTCATATCTATATTATTTTAAGTATAACTTCTTACCCTTATGCCGTCACGCTTTGTCAGCCGAAGTCCCGGGACGAAGGCTGACCGTCACTCCGTCACACCGTCACGCCTCTATTTTATCTCCCTTATCTTTATATTCTTGAAATATACCAGGTTACCATGGTCCTGGAGTAGTATCCTTCCTTCCTGCACTTCTCCGAAACCCTGATAGTTTTTGAATTTGGAGCCTGCCACCAGATCTCTCCATGCCTGGGTTCCTCTTTCATACTCCACGGTCATCTGACCGTTAAGCCAGTGCTGAACCTTATTTCCGTTTACTATAATTGTTGCCCTGTTCCATTTATCAATGCCATTGTCTCTTTTGTTTTTGGGAGTTATCAGGTCGTAAAGTCCTGCCAGGGTCCGGTTGCCGTCTTTCCCGGCTTTTGCATCCGGATGATTGCGGTCGTCGAGGACCTGGTATTCACATCCGATCGAGGCCAGCCGCCCGTCATTTGATTCAGTGTCGATAAAATATTTTATACCACTGTTGGCTCCTTTGGTGTACCTGAAGTCAATAATGAGCTCATAATTCCTGAATTTGTCTACAGTTACTATGTCGCCTCCTCCGCCTTTTTCTTTTTTTGAAGCCGGGTCGATAACCAGCATGCCCTCTCTGACTTCCCATCCTCCGACAGGAAATGCTTTTGTACGTGCATTCATCCAGCCATTCGGGCTTTTGCCGTCGAAAAGGAGTTTCCATCCCTCATTTATTTCCCTGTCGGTGAGTTTATTGTCGAGAAAGCTGACCTGAGGGATGACGGGAGAATAGGGGCTGCGGTATTTTTCCAGGTTTTTAGTGATGATCCTTATATTCTTCCATTTCACCTCCAGTCCTTCTCTTGCTTTATCATTTCCGATGGAATGGACCTGAAGGGCAATGAAGCCCGATGGAGTAAGGTCGTCAACAAGATCGGCACAGGGGACACCATTTATCCATGTGCGGATTGAGTTACCTATTGCCTCTACCCTGTAATGATTCCATTCTCCCACTTTCAGGGCTTTCTGCCCGGCAGGGTTCTTATCGAGGGTATAGAGCCAGCCTCTTCGCGCTTCGTCATAAATACCTCCCGACCATGCCCTTGCAGATGGATCCATCTCTATCTGGTATCCGTGAACCCTTCCATTCTGATAATCAGCTTTACTCTCGCTCCTTATCTGGACACCGGAGTTCATTTTCGGATCGAACCATGTGTCAAATTCTAGTATGAAATCGCCATATTTTTCTTTTGTACACATGAATGAATTCGGAGAACCTGTCACAGTAGTACCGATGACAACACCTTTTTCAACCCTGAAAGGTGCGGTGCCGTTAAGTTGTTCCCAGCCGCTGAGATCCTTTTTTACCATTTTTTTCCACTGCCCCTCTGCTGAGGAAACAGATAATGAAATCAACATCACTGCCGTCAATATCCATGTTAGTTTTCTCATAATCAATATTTTTAATGATAGTTATGTAAATTAATTTTATTTAATTCCTTTAATATCCCACTCATCATGCCACCTTATCAACGGCATTTCATTCTCCCATTCAACAGGCAGCCAGATGTGCCTGCTGTCGGCCAGGTTCTGCGGATTCCACCTGTCGCCCATGTAAACAAAAATATCTTTTTTCTGATTCAGTGGAATTACGAAGGTACTCTGCGATCCGAAGGTGATTTTATTTTCTTCTTCGCTTCCCCTGCATGGATTTCCTGTGGCTTTCCATTCACCGCTTATTGCATCCGATACCGAAAGCCTTCCGGGATTGGGTTTCCATCCGGTTGTACCCGACGAGAACATGAAGTATTTTCCTTTTGCCCTGAATATTGCAGGGGCTTCGTTCGATTCACCGGGCAGAACCCTGTAATAAACACCTGTAAAATCGAGGAAATCGGGTGTAAGCTCCGAAAAGTGAAGTGTCATATTCTCTTCTGCAGAGTGTATATGCCAGGCAGTACCGTCGACGTCTATAAAAAGTGTCATGTCGCGTGCCATCTGACCTCCTTCAAAATCGCGTCTTACAAACAGACCGTCTCTCACTGCCTGCTTCCATTCTTCAGTCCAGCTTTTGAGATCCTTTTCAGTGACTGAGTAATTTTTTTGCTCATTTGTGAAATTCACCGGCCAGACCCCTGCATTGGGTCTCAGGCTTCTGATGTACCTGTATGGACCTTTTATATTGTCACTTACAGCCACACCCGTCAGCGCAGCCCTGTAACCCTGTCCCCTGAGTTCATGATGGAACCACATGACGAATTTGCCTGTCTTCCTGTTGAAGATCACTTTGGGACGTTCGACCACACAGCCGGGCTGAAGCAGGCTCGACGTGTCGTTTATTACCCTGAGGGCAAGACCTTCATTCTTCCAGCTGACCAGATCCTTAGAGGAATAGCATCCAACACCATAGCGGGTCCTGTCCTGTTCCCCCCGCGGCAACCTCGATTCACCAAACCAGTACCATGTACCCTTATGCATTATTATTGCCCCTCCGTGGGCATTTATATGCTTCCCTTCCGAATCGGGCCACAGCTCTCCCGGCTTTATTGATCCCTGACCGTGTACTATCATGGACATCACCATTGAGATCAGGATTGTAGTAAAAATTTTGGTCATGGTGCCAAGAAATTCAACGTTGAAAGATATATATTTTTTTGGTCCCTTTTGTCACATAAAAAGACCTGAAAAAAGCATTAAAGCCGAATAAAGCCACCTGAGGAGTTGTTTTCATGTAAACATTTGGAAATAAGAATATTGGCCCGGATATTAAAAATTCTTAAAATGTGCTGCCTCTTTAGCCGGTTCTGTGATACAGTTATAGAATCAGTATCGATTCTCACGAAAAGGATATTTGTATAAGGTTGATAATGATGTAGTTCATTTGAGGTACCCGGATTTATTGCCTTACATCTGTTTATCTTTTAATTTTTCATGTTTATGTGGTGGTTTTATCATGCGTTTTCATATTTTTGAAAGGAACAAAAAGACCAACCATGAAACAAATAAATTCTCTGTTCAGACATAGCTTATCAGCTTGTATGATCTTTATTTTATTAGCACAAAATTCCACAGGACAGCCCGTTGCAGGACTTGATAACTGGTTTAACCGTGAAACACATGCCAAAACCGGCAAGCCTTTTCATTATCTGTGGAACGATACTGAATGGAGCGGATATTCGAGATGGGGACAGATCTTCGAGTCAAGAGGAGCTACGCTGAAGGTTGTCGAAAAGCCCCTGCCTTCTGTGCTGAAAGGTCTGGATGTGTACATCATCGTCGATCCCGACACCACAACAGAATCAAAATCACCCAATTATATTATGCCCGACGATATCAAGGCCATAAAAAAATGGGTGAAAAAAGGAGGAGTGCTGGCAGT
>JAFGXX010000044.1 GCA_016936435.1 Bacteroidales bacterium | reverse complement strand
TTTATGAATGATAGCCTGGTCAGGACCATAAGTTTTTATGGCTACCCAGTCTCCAACTGCAGGAAAGTCAATCCTTGAATTCGCAGAGAATCTCAGGTTACCTGTTATTTCAGCATCAAATTCAATATCACCATCTGATACAACATATCTTTCACGATGTTCCTGTGTAATGCGGCCAACTGTGAATTCTGAAAGGTTATGTTCTTTTATGTATTCAGATAGCTCTTTAGTAAGCCCGAGGTCATGGAGATTCATTTTATTTATTTCGTTTCTTAATAGTATTAACAGCCCGGTATTAAAGGGTCTTTGTTTTGCCTGATTATACCAGATTAAAATTTATTCTCCAAAAATATTTTAAAAATGCTTCTACAGGTCATTGATACCGGATATGCTTTTTATTTCATTTTCTGACAAAGCCCGTTCAAAAACAGCTAAACCTCCTATAAGTCCTTTGAAAAAATTACCCATCCCGGACTTTAGAAGAACAGCTCCCACGGTAAAATCTGATCCATTATTGCCGATACCATCTGTAAAATAATAAGGATTTTTTGTTTGAAAAAGTCCATCAGGATATCCAATAAATCCGGTGGTATTATTAATTAGTTCAGCATCACGGGCTTCAAATACCCCGTTCAAATATGATTTTATATATGTACCATCATATGTAAATGCTGCGGTGCACCATTCATTTTTTGGGACTTTTTGTTTGCTGGCCGAGTAGTCGATTGAATACGGAAATGGAGCTGTGGCTTTTCCGGTCCCGGATATGTGTCCGCAAACCTGGTCCTTTCCATTATAATGTGGCAGTGAGATGAACAGACCATATTGTCTTTTGCCTCCATCCTGGTATTCATTCCACATTCCGCCTACGAAGCCTGTTTGTTCTCCTGTCCATTTTATCCATGCAATCAGGGTAACTTCACTCCCGGTTCCATAGATGTTCAGTGATCCGGTTTGTGAATGGGGAAGGGTCAGGTAGTTGCAACCATCAAGTAAAATTGAATATCCCGAAAGAGGACCTTCATTAACTCTTGAAATCTTACCAACTGACTCTTTTAATGGAAATTTGCCTTTTCCTGAAGCTTCTCTTTCTTTACCGGGCTTTTCATTGAACTTCCATAATGCGACAAATCCATCAACAGATTTTATCTTATTGACAAGGGGCCTGTTAGGTTTTGTCAGATTGGTCTGTCCGTGTAATTCCTGAATAAAAGGACAAAATAGCAAATAGATGAAGAGCAGTTTTATCAGGTACACTGGAGCAAAAGTGAGATCAGTATTAATTTTCAAAATCGAGCTGTCAGAATTTGAATATCTTTCTTACATCAGTAAAATCACCAAACTGTAATTTTATAAGATAAATGCCCCCCGCCAGATCGTACGCATGCCAGTTGTACATATACGTGCCAGCTGCCATTTCTCCTGAAACTAATGTTGTAACAACATCACCCGAAATATTATGTATTGTTAGTACCACAGAACTACGTACAGGAAGATGCAGTTGAAAAGATGTTGATGATTGAAAAGGATTAGGATAAGCAGGCCCGGGAAGATATTCCGGTTTCCCGGCATGTGGCAGGTCAGAGATAGCTGTCGGAGATTGCCCTGTCAGATGGAAATCATCCTCGTTCGTGTTAGCTGCTGACTTCATTTTTTTATTGTTTTAATGAATTCTCCAGCTGTCATGACTGGGATTTTACATTCTTTAAAATCAGGTTGATTTCTGGTTATGATTAAGTCCTGATCGTTCTCAATTGCAGTAAAATACTGAATAGCATCTTCAAAGTCCTTGAATTCTGAATTTAATGCCAGGTCAGTTATTTTGTCATCTAGTGGGAGAACATTCACAAGTATTTTAAATCTTCTTAATATTTTTCTCACCTCCATCTCAGGGTGTTGTTTTGATAATATGTAATTAGTGTCAGCCAAGCAGAGAGCTGATATGGAGAGCTTTATTTTTTTCTTATCTGCAAGAGAAAAGAGTTTGGCAGCAGCATTATAAAATGGTATTCTGTGTGCAAGAAGGTCAAGCACAATATTTGTATCAAGAAATATGCTTTTCATATTAGGAGTACTTTTTGTTTAAAAAATCAGTTCTCTCTTTTTTGTAATCAAAACTTTCTGGCAATTTGATAACACCACTGAGGCTTTTTACTAGCGGTGTGATCTCAATATCGTCAGGTTCATTTTTTGTGACCGAGTCTAAAAAGGATTCGATCATTTTAGAGAGGCTGGTTCTTCGCTGCTGAGCATATCTCTTTGCACGAGAGATTACATCATTGTCAAGCTTTATAGTCAGTTTTGTATCCATTGTAATTTTATTTGTCCGTACAAAGATAGTAATATTGTACGTATTAAACAAGTCCGGAGGCCAAAAAGTTTGCAGCTAACGGCCCGGCAATATGGTGAGGTTCCCGCAAGGCGGGACAAGTCGTGTTACCCGACGCATGCACCGGGCATCCCGAGCACGCGGGACTGGTACCCCGTCCCGAGTACTCGGGAGGACCACAAAGCTGTCACGCCGCGCCCCGCGCGAGTATTGCGAACAGCATGGGTGCAAGGAGTGTATGCCGTGCCCCGACGAAGCGAAGCGGAGACGGGGGCGCACTTTTTACCTGCCGATAGCTATCGGCACGGGTACAAGTTTTATCGGGCATTACGTGTGTCGCGGTACAAAGTTTAATGCGGACCAGTCCCGATAGCAATCGGGATGAGTCAAGGTACACAAGATTTAATCGGCAGCAGGTGCGCGGTCGCGGTATAAATCATTACAATTCTGTCATGGGAGCAGTATCGAAAGCAAAAACCGTGACAAGCTTATTACCCCAACCGTCCGTGTTAGCTTGCGTTTTTATTTTTTATCATAGTGATATTTACAAGCAAATATCTGAAGGTCATTCCCTTCAATCTTGTAAACGAGTCTATGAGCTTGATCAATGCGTCTTGACCAAAATCCGGCAAGGTCAAATTTAAGTGGTTCTGGTTTTCCAATTCCCTCATATGGGGTTCTCTCGATGTCCTTTATAAAGGAATTAATTTTCTTCAGGATCTTCTTGTCCTCTGTCAGCCAGGAAGTATAATCCTCCCAGGCATTCTTAGAAAATACTATCCTCATTACTCTTCAATCAGTTTGCGTTGTGCCCTCTTACCGGTTTTCATTTGTTCGATTGATTCAAAGAGTCTCTTAGCATTTTTCTTTGAACTCAGAAGATGAAGCGTTTCCATTATCGAATTATATTCGTCAAGGGATATCAGAACAGTACCTTTTCCAGATCCTCTTTTAATGATCAGAGTTTCGTTATTAAATTCAACATTATCAAGGTAATTCTTTAGTTCATTCCTGAATTCTGAGTAGTTTGCTGCAATCATTGTTTTAATAATATTAAGTATCTATATAAGTACAAATATACGTACTTAAATTGTAATAACCAAGCAAAAGCAAAAAAATTATCATTTGGACTATCTCGGCCATTATTTTTATACATTGTTGAATAAAGGGCTTTCATGATTAATTTATTATGATCGATATCCTGTTATAATAAAAAACCCTTTAATGATAAATAACAATTAATATTAATTTTCATGATGGAATAATAGCACCATGTTCTTCTAAAAGATGCCGAATATCTTTCAACGGAACTTCCGCCGGTGTTTTTCCAGACCTGCTCGCCAACACAGCAGCAGCAGCGGCCGCTTGTCCCATGCTCATGCAGGGTGCCTGTACCCGAAGCGCTGAGTTTGCTCCCCGGTCACTGCTTAAGCACCTGCCCGCCACCAGAAGATTCTTGCTTCCCCGGGGGATCAGCGCCCTTAAGGGGATGGTGGCCACCACATTTTCGGCTAGGTTCTCCGGGTGCACTCCGGTCTTGTCGTGGATATCGATGGGATAATAGGCATAGGAAATGGCATCCTCAAATACCTTCCCGTTAACGTATTCCGATTGGGTCACTTGATGGAGTCCATCGATCCGGTAGGTCTCCCTGACCCCCGTCTCGGTCTGAACTTTCACCACCCGGGTATGTTCACATCCCGGCAAAGTTCTCAGAAAACGCAGCATTTTGTAGAGCGCCCTGCGTCCGTTAATGTTGGTAGCCGTATGGGTTTCTGAAGTGGTGGAGTCCGCTCCTAAGACATGACCGCTGAACGTATAGCCATTGCTGTTCAGCACTCCCTGGATGCTCCGGAATTCTTCCCGCACCATATCCCCTTTTTTAAGCTCCTCTGTGTAGCGGTGTTCCAGGTGATCCATGTTCAGTTTAGACTTGTCGTAACCTTCCAGAGTAAACAACAGGGTGCCGGGTTGGGTTTCGGCCTCCCTTAGAACATCAAATCCAGCCATAGATGTGACCAGTGCATTGCCAGTGCAGTCTATGAGTTGTTTGCAGGTAATTTTTGTATGAGTACCCTTTCCAACTGTCTCCACGATCCACCTGTCCTTCTTGAATTTGATCCTGTAAGGAGTCTCGTAAAACCTCAGTTCCACACCTGCCTCCAGGCATTTATCTTCTGCCAGAAGCGTGAAAAGGGGGCCATTTATCCATACCTGGTGTTTGGGATGGTTCCTGCCATGAGGAATGGAGAAATTGGGTAATTGATCGTCGTTCAAGGTCACGCATTCCTGGACCAGTTCCCACCCAATGCCTCCGATGACCTGCTTCCCCCAGGCATGAAAAATCCCGGGAAAAGATACACCTGCGGAGGTGATGGTCCCTCCTAACTGACTTCCGAGTTCCACAAGCACTGTTTTTGCCCCGGCTCTTGCTGCCTGGATGGCGGCTATCGTGCCTGCTGTTCCTCCTCCAACTACCAGAATATCGGTGGAGATTTCCTTCTTTCGGTTTTCATAAGGCTCAGCCAGTTTTTCGCCGGCGAATAAGCGAGGAGTGGCCATACCTAGAGACAAGACTCCCATGGATTTAAGCATGCTTCTTCTTTCCATCTTTTTCATATTTGTTTTTAAGATGTTTTAAAATCAATCAATTATTATGGCTGTTTATTACTCCGCCTGAATGCTAACGGCCCGGCAATATGGGGAGGTTCCCGCAAGGCGGGACAAGTCGTGTTACCCGACGCATTCCGGCCGAACTACCAATCCTGTTTTTTTAGTAGAGGGCTTCTTTCGGCCGGAAAAGGAGGGTATGCCGCGCCCCGGCGAAGCGGAGCGAAGTCGGGGGTACATCCCGATAGTTTTCGGGATTGATCGGAAGCAGGAAACAAGTCAAGGTACACAGATTTTTATTGGGGCACTGGCCCCGAGTACTCGGGGGTAAAGGCTATTACAAATCTGTCAAAGGAGCAGGAGCATCCCGATAGCCATCGGGAGCAAAAACCGGGACAAACAACTTACCCATATTGTCCGTGTTAGCCTTAGTGATTTTATTTTTGTCCTTTTAATGAAGTCTGTCTCAGTCTCTTGGTAGAATGGTGTACTGTCACGATGTAAACAGTCAAGGTCTTGGCGATTTTGTAGATTATTCGATAATTACCGAAAATGATCTCTCGTATTTTGTCATTTCTGCCGATTTCTGGGACCATCCTTCCAATCCGCGCGTTAGTCTCAATATATTTTGTTACATCAATTATTCTCTCAATGGTCAGGGATGCATATTTGGCTGAATCTTTCGAAATATATTCAGCAATTGATTTTAAATCATTAAGGGATCTTTGAGTCCAGATTATTTTAACCATGTTTTAAGTTCTTTCTTAACCTGATCGGTTGTAAAGACTCTCCCTTGTTCAATATCCTTCAATCCTTCCTCAATTTTATTCAGGACGACAAGTTCTTCTATAACTTGATCGACAGTGAAGTTATCAGGTAATCTGTCTATTGTTTTTCTTACTTTTTCCTTAGTTAACATGGTGTCATAATATTTATACAAAGATACTAAAAAGCAGGATTTAAAAAAAGCCAATTATTTGCAGATACACCCCCCATTAAGGCTAACGGCCCGGCGGTGAG
>JAFGXX010000227.1 GCA_016936435.1 Bacteroidales bacterium | reverse complement strand
CATACAAACTATGCCGACAGCGCCTATTCGTTTGCAGCCGGAGCCAATAACTATGCCAAAGGCTATAACAGCTTTGCCATGGGTGAATCTGTATACGCAGAAGCAGCAAACAGCTTTGTTATAGGCTATAACAACATCAGGAATGCTTCATACAAGCGTGACGAATGGGTTCCGACCGATCCTCTTTTCGTAATCGGTAACGGCGGTGAAGGCTCACAGTCGGATGCTTTGGTCGTCGCCAAGAATGGCAATACTACTATTAATGGTGATCTGACTGTCTCAGGGGCTGTCTCCTCCGGAGGAACGACACTGAAAATAGATCCGGTAAATAACAGGGTTGGAATCAATGATACTTCTCCGTCATATTCACTTGATGTGACAGGTAATCTGAGAGTTACATCCACCGGGCGTTTTGAAGGAGATGTGTCTTTATCCAGCGCCTCTCCTGCATTTTACCTTTATGATTCTGACCTGGACGCAGACGATTTCAGGTTTGAAGCCAACCTTGATGCCCTTGCAATCTGGTCGCAGGGGAAATTTTCCTACAAGCTGCTTAATATTACTTCGGCAGGGATCATTTCGATGCCCTACGTTTATGCAACGACTGTCGGAACAACAAACCGGGATCTGTATATCGACAATACAGGAAAACTCGGATATGTTTCCTCAAGCATGCGTTACAAGAAAAATATTACTGATGCAGCTAGTGTTGACTGGCTCTATGGACTCCGGCCGGTTAATTTTGAATATAACCAGTCAACCGATGGACACCGCGAATATGGCCTTATAGCAGAGGAAGTGCTTCTTGTAAATCCTGATATGGTAAGTTTCAATGAGAACGGACTGCCGGAAACGGTTAGTTACAGCTCACTGATAACTCCTATTCTGAAAGCCGTTCAGGACCAGAAAGAGATCATTGAAACCCTGAAAGCAGAGAATGACGATCTGAGACAAAGGTTAGAAAAACTTGAGTCGCTGATTAATGAGAGGTAAACAGACAGAAGGAGGCTGATGGATGTAAGGATAGAAGGTGCCTGGAAGGCTAAGCTTAAGGAAGAGTTTGAAAAGGAATACTTTATAAGGTTATCGGAATTTGTCAGATCCGAGTATTCATCTAAGATAATATACCCGCCGGGAGGTCTTATTTTCAATGCCTTTGATCTTTGTCCCTTCAACAGGGTTAAAGCCGTGATAATAGGTCAGGATCCGTATCATGGTCCGGGGCAGGCTCATGGTTTATGTTTTTCTGTGAGGAAGGGAACGGAATTTCCTCCTAGTCTTAAAAACATTTTCAAAGAGATAGAATCAGACCTTGGCTACAGGCCCTTTCCCGAAGGCGATTTAACCAGATGGGCCAGCCAGGGTGTCCTGCTTCTCAATGCAACACTTACGGTAAGGGCTCATCAGGCAGGTTCACACCAAAAAAAAGGATGGGAAGAGTTTACCGATTCTGCAATTTCTGTACTTAACCGCGAAAAAGAAAATCTCGTCTTCTTCCTCTGGGGAGCTTATGCCCAGAAAAAAGGAGAGACTATCGACAGAAACAGGCACCTGGTGCTGGAATCGGTTCACCCCTCTCCTCTTTCGGCCTCGAGGGGGTTCTTCGGCAACAAACACTTCAGCAGTTGTAACAGCTATCTTGAAGAGAGAGGAATAAGTCCGGTCGACTGGCACTGACAGGAAGATAAGATACTATTGAATCACCTGACAACCTGACTGCAATTAAACGATGCTGTTCAGGGCAGAAACAATTGTATCTTTCAGATCACCGGTATTTTCAAATCCTGCAGATAACCTCAGCATTCCGGGTTCGGGATATTTAACGCCCCAGACACTCTCAACGGGCAGGATTATCGTCTTCGGATCTCCCAGCGAAGGTATAAGCCTGATCTTTCCTTCAACCAAACGGATGAACTGATCCCGTCCTGATCTTTTTTGTTCAGGAGTATCGCCCGCGAAGTCGAAAGTTACCATTCCCCCAAAGCCTTTATCTCCGAAAAGCATCGAAGCTTCATTATGTGTCGGGTGTTTAGCAAGTTCCGGATACCATACCTTACCGATCTTTTCCGATCCTGCAAGAAGGGAGGCAATCATGGAGGCATTGATGCACTGCCTGTTGAACCTGAGTTCCAGTGTCTGTATCTGGTCGTGAAGACGATAGGCATCATCGGCCGATATCATGTGACCGGTATATTTTCTGTAATTGAGTGCGGCTTTCATCAAATAATTGTCATTACCGCAAATTACTCCGGCTGTTATGTTCCCATGACCGGAAAAATATTTTGTGGCGCTGTGGATCACCAGGTCGGCTCCATCGTTAAGAGGCTTCCATAACAGAGGTGTGGCAAAAGTGTTGTCGGCAATTATTTTTGACCCGTACTTTCTGGCGATTCCTATTATTGTCCTTACATCAGGGACAATGAGCATAGGATTTGAAATGGCTTCGATATAGACAAACTCCGGTTGCAGGCTTTTTACAATAGATTCAAAGGAAAGGAGATCATATTTTTCGTCTTTCGGAGAGAAACTATGAATATCGAGTCCACGGTGTTGCTTCAGGATTGTCTCTGCAAATGTAATGGTCCCGCCATATATCTCGCTGAAAAAGAGCCAAGGGCGTGTTTCCCTTCCTCTGTGAAATATCGAGACTGCAGTGTCGATTGCCGACATTCCCGACTGGGTGAGAAGAGCCCATTCAGATTCTTCGAGCTTCATGATTTCTTCTTCTGCAGCTACGACAGTCGGATTTCTGTACCTGGAATAAATATACAGGTCAGGTTCTCTCTCGGGGTCGTTTTCGCGCGAGAATGCTTCCGATGCCATTTCTGCGTTGTAAAGGTCAAATCCTGCATCCCTGTATACAGGTGTCCGGGAGGTGTTTATGGCTTTCTTTTTCATTTCAGGACAAGCGGTTCGTCATAAACCACATTATTGATCTTGAGAATTTTGTTATCGAGATTTGAGACATAAACTTCGTAAGTAATCCTTTGCTGCCCTATATATTGCATATAGGTACTGAGAAATTCACCGGTTGAAAAAGTGATACCGTTTATTTCAGCAATTATTTCAGCCTTAGGATAGGCAACTTCAACACGCTGATATACAGACGTATCGCCCGGAAGTATGGTGCCAAGAGATTTAATATTCCCTGTAGTGTCCCTTCCTCCAGCCGTTTTAATCACGACATTGGTAAAAGTCATGTCACCCTGAAGGTTTCTTACCCTTACATCGGTAGGTCCTTCCGGTGCCCATTCTGTCTGTTTACAGGAAAGCAGGGATATAAATACAAGTGCAAGGAAAGCAATCTTTTTCATGGTCCTTAAGTTTGTAACAATATTATTATCCTGACCTGAAAGATAAGAAATTAGTTGCAAAAGAATTATATTATTTCCATGGCGGAAGCCGGTATCCATCCCTTATTTCCATCCGAGAGACGTATCTCGTACCACTCTCCTACTTTATCTTCAACAAACACCTTTGTTCCTTCATGAAGCAGGAATAGATCGGTGCCACTGTCGTCAGGTGAGCTTTTCCCGTTAATTGCCGGAGCGAATATTACAGCCTGGCGGCTGTCATATACGAGTCTTTTGTTCCTTGCAGATAATGCCAGCGATGAAACAGAGATGAAGAAAAGCACAACAGCAATCCAGAATCCTGCGACTTTAAGTTTGTATTTTGAACTATATAAATACAGGGAAAGGAAGAGCAGAAATCCAAGAAACGATACTACACTTATCCCTGCCCAGAGGTTGGACGACGCGATAAGTGCCAGAAAATTGTACCATTCAATAAAGAACAGCTCGGGTATCTCCTCAAACTTATCGACTACCAGTGTATTGGCAATCTGTAGGTTATATCTAATGTCATCGTCGCCGGGTTTAAGTAGTCTGGCACGTTCCCAGAACAGAATTGCAGCGGCTATGTTGTTTAACTTGAAATATGCATTGCCTATGTTGTAATCAAGTTCCGCTGACCTGTAACCTGTTTGGCGCAGGTTTTTCCATATTTCCAGTGCTTCTTCGTAATTACCTGAGCTGTATAGTTGGGAAGCTCTGGTAAATCGTTCCTCCGGTGAGAGGTCATCATTAAGGCCGGGCACCGGAACATCGGGAATGGTCACGGGCTGGGTCATGACTTTTGCATGAGTGACAGTCATGACTATGAATATTAATATGAAGACTCTTATATTCATTTACGGCTTACAATATTTTCTATTGACCTTATTAGCTGTGAAGCTCCTTCATATATTTCCTTTGCTTCAGATGTACCTCCTGATGGAGAATACCTGGCATACTCACATTTATCAAGTATCTCCGTGAGCCTGTTTATCTGTTGTTCATCTGCTCCTCTTTCACTAAGGGTGCTGATGGCATTGGTTCTTGTAAGGGTTGATACAGGAATATTAAGCTTATCGCTGAGATATCCCCATAGAGCTTTTAGTATTTCCTCGTGAAACCTGTCCGTATCTCCTTTCTTCAGGCATTCTGAAGCTTCCCTGAGCCTTTGGGCGGCTATTTTTCCTGCCTTTCTGTTACGTACTGCGCTTATGTCGGCATTGCGCCTGAT
This sequence comes from Bacteroidales bacterium, assembly GCA_016936435.1. GTDB lineage: Bacteria > Bacteroidota > Bacteroidia > Bacteroidales > VadinHA17 > LD21. Next base: position 6,147 of record JAFGXX010000227.1, on the reverse strand, counting down.
ATGCTCCCTTCTGATAAACAGGACGACAAAGAAAAGCATAAGGGCCACAGCGAAGATGCTGAAATAAACACGGCTCGAAATATAAAATTCCGGCTGCCGCAACAGCTTTCCCGCTTCGCTGCGTATAAACCTAATATCCTGTCCTAAATATTGAACATCCTGGCGTGAAACTCCTCCATAAACTGTAACTCCTGTACTCTGGTCGCCTGTTTTTCTGGCATGAAAGCGGAATTCTTTTGTCGAAAGCTGTTCGTATTTTCCTGTCGAAGTATTAAAGAATGAACATGTTACAGGAGGTATGACGAAGTCGCCGTGATGCCGGGGAATAAGAGGAAACTCAAACACTTTCTGCCCTGTGGTACCTGTACTTGTGTTCTTCAGGTTTTCTGTTATCCTGGGCTCATAGGTTTCGATATCGGGAGAAAGGTTCAGGACTGGTGCTTCTGCAAGCCTTATATTACCTGTTCCCGACATGATAACCTTGAAATTGACGGCGTCGTTTACGTTTACCGAATCATGGTCGAGACTTGCGGTTAAATTCATTTTTCCGACAACACCTGAAAAATCATCAGGTTTATTTCCGGGAAGAGGTTTTACATTGATTTTTACAGCCCGGCTTGCAACAGGTTTCTGAACGGTTTGAAAAGTTGAAAAGAAATCACCGAAAAAAGGATCCGACATACCTGATCTCTGCCTTACGAGGACGGTTATCTGAACAGGGTCGATAGTTATCTCTCCGGCCATCTGAGGGTAGAGTATAAACTGCTGGATGACACCTGTTCCATAGGTAGTTCCATTAATATTTTCGCGTGTAAGTGAGGTTAAGGGTGGGGTTTCAAGATCGGCTTTCATGAAGCCGTTGAAAGACGGATATTTTATTTCGCTGATACCCGACAGATCAGTTTGGGTATAGAGTTTCACCGTTGCCAGTATTCCTTCACCAATATATGGTTCCCTTTTATTCAGGATCAGAGAGATGCTTATTTCTTCGCCTCCGGTGTCAGGACTGCCCGTCTCTGGTTGCTGCCGGCCGGGAACTCCTGCAGCTGCATTCCCTCCCTGTGCCGCTCCGTCAGGGATAACTTCGATACGGATAGTATCGGAATAATATGTTTTGTTCTTCAGGGTGAAGCGGGCCGGAGCTATCGTGAATACTCCCTCCTCAACAGCCTGAAGGTAATAAGTATAGGTATGGGAGGTATTGTGAGAGACCTTTCCGTTTATTATCTGAGTACTGGAACTGTATGCAGTATGTGGTCCCATGAGTTTATAGAAGCCTGAAAAAGAAGGCACTGCGAGCTCTCCTCCTCCTGCGTTGACTTCATATATTATGCTGAACTGCTGTCCGTTTCTGACAACAGACGGGTATTCGGTCAGAACCCTGACCTCCTGGGCGGACAGGGTAAAGGGAATTATCAGCAGAAATAATATTTTGAACCCGTTTCTCATTTCAAAGTTTGGCATCACCAGTTTATAGGGCTTCTGGTTCTGGCTTTCTGAGCTTTTGCAAGTTTAACTTTTTCCTGGATATTTTTTTCATCATTGGCCAGGGCGTTTAAGAGCCTTTCTGCATCTTCTTTTGATATGGTCTGTTGCTGTTGCTGATCTTGTTGCTGATCTTGTTGTTGCTGTTGCTGATCCTGTTGATCTTGTTGTTGCTGTTCATTATCTTTCTGATCATCTTTATTTTGTTCATTGTCCTGATCCTTTTCCTGGTCTTGCTGCTGTTGCTGTTGCTGTTGCTGTTGCTGTTGCTGTTGCTGTTGCTGTTGCAGAAGGTCCTGTGCGTAAGCCAGGTTGTATTTTGTTTCCATATTATCAGGATCCAGTTTCAGGGATCCCTTATAAGCCTCAATACTTTCTTTTACCTTATTTGCCATAAGGAGGGAATTACCGAGGTTATAAAGGCTTTCGGATTTTTTCTTTCTGTCTTCCAGCGAATTGTGTGTCTCAATAAACTGTCTTCCCGCTTCTTCAAATTTTTCCTGACGATACAGCGCATCTCCTGTGTTAAAGATGGCTTCGGCCGATCGTTCGTTCCTGTCAAGTGCCTTACGATAAGCGATTTCAGAATCGGTATAGTTCTCCTTTTCATATTCACGGTTTCCCTGTCTTATGAATTTCCTGTCGGCCTGTGCGTTCGATGTGACAGAAAACATAATTATAAGGAAAACCGTCAGTAAAAGTTTTTCACTTATCATAACATATCTGTTCATCGTTTTCTGCATCCTGTGCTTTCTTATTATATTTTAAATCTGAATAGTCTTATTTGTGCCAGCTTCCTGTTTTTTCTCATCATCACCATGAAGTCGGTGAAAAAAAGAAAAAAAGCAATTCCTGCGAAAATCACGAACTGGTCATTATATTCGGTAAACATTGTACTTTCCATATCCTGTTTCTTCAATTTTCCGATTTCCCTGTATATCTCATCCAGTCCGATATTTGAGCTGCTGGCCCTTACATAGTTTCCCCCGCCGGCAACTGCCACCTTTCCAAGGACTTCCTCGTCGAGCTTTGTAATTACTGTATTTCCCTCACTGTCCCTCAGATAATCTCTTTTTCCTCCCGTGACGACAGGAACAGGAACTCCTTCGGGAGATCCTATTCCGATAGTATGTATCATTATTCCTGCTTCAGCTGCTTCAGAAGCTGCTGCTACAGGATCGTCTTCATGGTTTTCACCATCGGTAATTATTATCATGGCCCTGCTCTTGTCGGTGCCCGGGGTAAAAGAGTTCATTCCCAGGTTTATCGCTGATCCTATTGATGTTCCCTGTTTCGGCACCATATCGGGACCGATGGAAGAAAGAAACATTTTTGCCGAGATATAATCGGTTGTTATTGGTATCTGGGTATAGGCGTCGCCTGCAAAGACTATCAGACCTATCCTGTCGTCGACGAGGTTGTCGATCAGACGTGTAAGAGCCTGCTTTGCTCTTGTAAGCCTGTTGGGCTGGATGTCTTCGGCGAGCATTGAGTTGCTGACGTCGAGGGCAATAATAACTTCCACACCTTCCTTTTTTACCTCTTCCAGTTTTGAACCGAACTGCGGACGGGCAAGGACGATTATCATGGATGTTATCGCGAGGAGCTGAAGGATGAATTTCACTGTGGGCCTGAAACGCGACATTTCAGGAATCAGTTTCTCAACAAGGGGTGTCTCTCCTATCCTCCTGATTGCCTTTCCCCTCCTGTATTCATTAACTATAAAAAGCAGGATCATTACCGGCAGAATAAGAAGCAGGTACAACAAGTGTGGATTTGCAAATCTGAACAACTGCATCGTCGGGCCTTTTAAGTTATGTTCCTGTATATTGTTGTGCGCAAAACAATTTCGAGAGTGACAAGGATAAATGCTATAAGTGCAGGGAGAAGATATTTTTCTTCTTTCCTGGTAAATTGCCTTACATCTATCTTTGATTTTTCCATCTGGTCTATCTCATTGTAGACTTGCTGCAGCTTGTTGTTATCGGTAGCCCTGAAATATCTGCCACCGGTTTGGGAGGCGATCTCTCTCAGTACTTCTTCATCTATTTCAACAGGCATATTCTGGTACTGAATTCCGAAGGGTGTCTGAACCGGATATGGCGCCATTCCCTGTGTTCCCACGCCTATGGTGTATACTCTGATCCCGAAGGTCCTGGCTATTCCGGCTGCAGTCTCGGGTGCTATCTCGCCCCTGTTGTTCACACCGTCGGTGAGCAGTATGATGACTTTGCTTTTTGCATCGGAATCCTTTATCCTGTTGATTGCTGTTGCCAGTCCGTTGCCTATGGCTGTGCCGTCTTCGATCATCCCGCTCTGAATTTCCCGCATAAGGTTTATCAGTACTGCATGATCGGTTGTGAGCGGGCACTGGGTGAAGCTTTCCCCGCTGAAGACTACCAGTCCCATACGGTCGTATGGTCTGCCGGAGATAAATTCCGTTGCCACATTTTTTGAAGCTTCAAGCCTGTCGGGTTTAAAATCGCGTGCAAGCATACTGCCCGATATATCGATTGCAAGAATAATGTCGATACCTTCAGTTGATACATCCTGAAAACGGTCTGTCTTCTGAGGTCGTGCGATCACTATTATGATGAGTACCATTGCTGCTATACGAAATGCGAACAATATATGTCCCAGCCAGTTTCTGAATGTAGTCCCTGCATTTTCAAATGGTTTAAGTCCGGGCATACTCAAAGAGGCATGTGTATGCTGCTGGCGGATGATATACCAGGCTATCATTCCCGGAACGAGAACCAGGAGCCATAATAAAGCGGGTTGGGCAAAGGTGATACCGTTCATGGTGTAAGCTCCCTGTTAACTGTAGAACCTGCATCCGGATCAGACACATTTTCGGTCAGCTTTGTAATTTCAACAAACTGCCAGGAATCGTGGAAGATCTGATCATTTTCAGCCGGTTCGGGTTTATATTTTGCAAACTTGACAAGGTCGGAACCTGTCAGTATGTTCCTGAGTGTTTCGTAGGCCCAGTCTTTTTTGAAACCTGATTTCAGCAGTGCCTGCAAGGTTTCAGAGCTGGTCATTTCCAGGGAACTTATTTCATACCTGTTGTCGAGGTATTCCCTGAGAATCTCAGTAAGTCTTGAATAGTATAGTTTTATTTCTCCTTTTTGCCATAGCTGTTCATCTCTCAGCATTTCGAGCTTTCTGAAGGCTGTCACATGGGCCGGAACTGGATTGGTAATGATTTCCGGAACCTCCCCGGGTTTACGGAAGCGCCTTAACAGAATCAGCGCTCCCCAGATGAGCAGACCTGCCGCAATAGCAATCAGTGCCCATGGAAGTATCTCTGCAATAGTAACAGGCGCCCTGTATGGCTCCACAATATCAAAGATCGCAGACGAGGTATCCCGGGGTGCAATATTTACCCGCATTACTTCGAGAAATGAATAATCGGAATGGAATCTCCTTATGCCTTCGGAGGTTGACAGTTCAGCATAAAAGGGGGGTACCCGGTACATGCCGGAATCGAATGAGGTTACCAGATAACGTCCGGTATACCTTATTCTGCCGTCTCCCAGAATTGCGGTATCGGTGACAGGGCCCGTCAGTATCTCAATATTCCTTACCAGAGAATCTGCAAGAGGTTTGAGTTTAAGATTTAATTGAGAGGGCTGTTCGACGGTTACTGTATAATTAATCTGGTCGCCTATATAGATCCTGTTCGTGTCAAATGAGGCAGAAACGAATACATCCTGTCCTTTCAGCATCGAAAATGCTGCTGAAAGTAAAATTATAGCCGACAGGTATATTCTTTTCTTCATCTGCTTTCGAACAGTTTTATAAGAGGTTTGACATAATCTTCACCGGTACATAACATTGCAGAATCTACTCCGCATCTTCTGAATGTGTTTTTAATTTCCTCAAGATGGTTTTCCCACCATTGCCTGTAGACGTCCCGCGACCGACGCGATGAGGTGTCGATCCATCTTTCCTCTCCCGTTTCCGAATCGGCAATCCTTGCAAGTCCTATGTCAGGCAGTGATGTTTCGAGCTGATCATAGACTTTAACAGCTGCAATATCATGCTTGTTTGCAGCTATTCTGAGGGCATCCTCAAATCCGGGGGCAAAGAAGTCGGATATTATAAAGGCTGTGCATCTTTTTTTTATGGCGTTGGTCAGAAACCTGAGAGGTTCGTCGAGTCCGGTTCTGGTGCTTAAAGCTTCGAAGTCAAGCAGTTCTCTTATTATTCTGAGAATATGTTTTCTTCCTTTTGCAGGAGGAATAAATTTTTCCACCTTGTCGGTAAAGAAGATCACACCTATTTTGTCGTTGTTGAAGATTGCTGAGAACGAAAGCACCGCAGCAACTTCGGTCATTATTTCCCTCTTGAAGCTTCCACGTGTACCGAAATTTCCTGATCCGCTGACATCCATCAGAAGCATTACGGTAAGCTCACGCTCTTCCTCAAACACTTTAACCCAGGGATGATTAAAACGGGCTGTGACATTCCAGTCAATACTCCTGATATCATCGCCATACTGATATTCTCTTACTTCGCTGAAGGCTATACCTCTCCCCTTAAAGGCGCTATGATATTCACCGGCAAAAATATGCCTTGTAAGCCCCTTTGTCTTAATTTCAATCTTCCGTACCTTTTTTAAGAGTTCTGTTGCGTCCATCGGGTGGATTTCGGATT
>JAFGXX010000043.1 GCA_016936435.1 Bacteroidales bacterium | reverse complement strand
CGTTATTATGGAAAATGATTCAAAAAGAGAATTGAGAGACCTGCTGAGATTTACAACAGCAGGCAGTGTTGATGATGGAAAGAGCACACTTATCGGAAGGTTGTTATACGACAGCAAATCAATATTTGAGGATCAGATGGATCATCTGGTTCAGTCGAGCAAACGTCTGGGAAAAGAGACTATAGATCTGTCACTCTTAACCGACGGACTCAGGGATGAAAGGGAACAGGGCATCACCATCGATGTGGCATACAGGTACTTTGCAACTCCCGAGCGCAAATTTATTATCGCCGACACCCCCGGGCATATCCAGTACACAAGGAACATGGTTACCGGAGCCAGCACTGCCGACCTTGCCGTGATACTTATCGATGCCAGGAAGGGCGTTCTCGAGCAAACACTCCGACACACATATATAGCTGCTCTTCTTGACATACGTTACCTGGTATTCTGTATTAACAAGATGGACATGGTAAATTATTCGGAAGAAGTATTTCAGGATATCAGGGAGAAACTCGGACAGCTTGTCGGCATGTTCGGTCCCGAAGAAGTCCATTATCTTCCCATGAGCGCCAAATATGGTGACAACGTGGTTGAAGCGTCGGAAAATATGAAATGGTATGAAGGACCTACATTTCTGAGGCTGCTCGAAACAGTTGAAATAAAGAAATCCAAAAAATTGTCCGGAGCACGTTTCCCCGTACAAACCGTTATAAGGCCACAGTCGGTCGAATACCACGATTACAGGGGCTATGCCGGCAGGATAGCAGGAGGAACCTTTCATGAAGGCGATGAGGTGGTAATATTTCCATCGGGATTGAAGTCAGTAATTACTTCTATTGACGTGATGGAAAAGAAACTTCCTGAAGCCGGCACAGGGGAATCGGTATCGATCACTCTTTCCGATCAGCTGGATATCGGAAGAGGTTATCTCTTTGCCAGGGAGGATGATCTCCCCAGTCAGTCGAGGGAGATTGATCTTATGGTATGCTGGTTCAATGAAAAGCCTCTCAGGCCCGGAGGTAAATACCTTGTCAGAAATTACAGTAACGAGGTTCCCTGCATCATCAAATCAGTGAACTATAAGATGAATATCAACAAGCTCGAAAAGGATACTTCGGATCTGTCGGTAGCCATGAATGATATTGCAAATATCACGATACAAACCGGAAGACCATTATATTTTGACAGTTACAAAAAGAATAACATTACCGGCAGTCTGGTTTTCATTGAAGAAGGTTCGAATGATACCGTTGCTGCAGGGATGATAGACTGATCCAAAAGTTTTAAGTCTGCAGGGTGACTTTTGGGAAACCGTGAATTATGGATCTGATCTTTTCGTATAAAACCTTCATTTGCCCTGATCCTTTGAATTGACGTATCTGGTTGATCTGCTGTATTCATTTGTGGGAAAAAATAATAACCACAAAAGGTCTCACGAAGGTCCCGATAGCCCCTAAAATCCACATGTCTGATTTGAGAGTGGATTTTAAAGTTAGACTAAACAAATTTTTGATGATTTTCCTGTTAGTTTTATTGATTGTATTGCCCCTAGTAGGGCTTTCATTTTTTTTGATGATAAATTGCAAAATCTCCCTCGACTAAAGCTCTAATGTTTTCACCATCAGATTGAATTCCTAATAGTGGGTGTCTGCCAAGTAGTCTGATTGCTTTACGTAGCTTTAGATTGAGCTTTCTACTATATGTTTTTGATCCATTACGGATATAGAAAAATTCCAGGATATTTGAAAGGTCAATCTTTGCTTGAGACGACCATTCTATTTTTCGTTTAACCATTTATCGATTTCTGCTTCAAATTGGTCATTAGATATGGTTTCTCCTCTTAAAAATTGGTCCTGTCCTTTTTTAATCCGTTCTCTTTGTTCAGGAGTAGTTTTATAAATGAGCTTTTCAGACTTAGTATCAATAATGGTATTTACAGCAGCAAGGAATGCTTTGTCGTTTATCGCCGCTATCTTATGTATCAGGATATCTTTAAGTTCTATGGTTTTCATGATGCATAATATTTTTACAAAGACACTACATTTTTGCTTTATTCATTCTAAACTTTTTGCTGTTATCGAGATTACCTTCTTCCATGTACTTAAAAACAAAATTTATTCCTCCAAATGCAGATATTGTATCACAATTTTGTACTTTCATAATTGGTATTTTGCGCAACACCAATTTAGGTGAAAATACTATGGCTGTAAAATTTTAATTATTAACTTTTTACAGCCTTTTTTAACACTATCATGCGGATAATAGGAGTTATCGGGATCACAAAGAATCACAAAGCTCAGGAAATAATCAGGCTGAAAGTTCTGCTGCCAAACCTGAAAAGATATTCATACGGATAATTAAGGTAGCAGATTAATAAAACACCCCAATCTGTTACAATTTATTCAAATAATTACCCTCAAAATATTACAAGAAAGTCAATAAATTACCCTCAATTTATTACATTTATAATTATATTTGCTTCTCAAACCAACATTTTCAATCAAGTGTTCAGAAGGGATATTCTTCAGGAATTAAAGAAATGGGCGGAAAAGTCAAACCGCAAACCATTGGTATTGAAGGGTGCACGGCAAGTGGGGAAAACTACAGCCGTCGGAATGTTCTCAAAAGATTTTGATCAGTATATCTATTTGAATCTGGAGAAGACAAGTGACAGGGAAATATTTGAAAATGAATACCCTTTTTCTGATTTGCTTACTTCCCTGTTCATATTTGCAGGAAAAAAGCGTGCTGGAGGAAGAACCCTTATTTTTATTGATGAAATCCAGAACTCTTCAAAGGCAGTGGCGTTGTTACGGTATTTTTACGAAGAAGCAAACGACTTGTATGTAATTACTGCAGGGTCGTTACTCGAAAGTATAATGGACAAAAGGATTTCGTTCCCTGTGGGCCGCGTAGAGTATATGGCAATGCATCCCTGTTCATTCAGGGAATTTCTATTTGCCACCGGTAACAGTCAATTGATAGAAATGCTCGAAAAACCAGACGTTCCCGTATTCTTGCATTCGCAGTTGCTTTCCTGGTTTAAAAAATATGCCACCATAGGCGGCATGCCGGAAGTGGTTAATCTTTATGCACAAAAAAATGATATTACTTCGCTTGATACGGTTTATAGCAGTCTTACTCAATCCTATTCCGATGATATTGACAAATATGTGACTTCGTCAGCACAGGTTCAATACGTTCAGCATGTTATTGCAAATGTTTTCAGGGAAGGTGGTACAAAGGTTACTTTCGGAAAATTTGGCAACTCGGATTATCGTTCTCGTGAAATGAGGGAAGCTTTCCGGATGGTTGAAAAGGCAATGCTGATAAAACTGATATACCCATGTACATCTGCAAAAATGCCCATAAAACCGCACCTGGGCCGAAAGCCCAGGCTGCACGTGGTAGATACAGGATTGATAAACCACTCTCTAAAAATCATGGGCGAACTTGTGTTTAAAGAAGATATAAGAGAAACGCATCAGGGTATTATAGCTGAACATATTGTTGGGCAGGAATTGCTGGCAACAAGTTTTTCCATAAGTAATGATCTTTATTTCTGGACACGCGAAAAAGCCGATTCAAGTGCTGAAGTGGATTACATTCTTCCTTACAAAAACAAACTCATTCCGATAGAGGTTAAGTCGGGAAGCATTGGCAAGCTGCGATCGCTCCACCAGTTTATGGAAATTGCACCCCACACAATAGCTGTGCGAGTCTATCAGGGTGAGTATCTGGTACAAAAAGCCAAAACTATTTCAGGTAAGGAATTTACTCTTCTCAACCTGCCTTTTTACCTCGTTCATCGAATCGAACGAGAATTAGACAAAATAATGTAATTGGTTTTCGTGACAGAATCATGGAATTAACAAAATCAGAGCTGAAGGAATTTCTTGATGAAAAGGTTGAACTGTACAACAGGCCTTCTTTCATAGAGTCGGATCCGATTAGCATCCCTCACCGGTATACCGAAAAAGGCAATATAGAGATAGCCGGATTCCTGGCAGCCACCATTGCCTGGGGAAACCGCAAGATGATCATCAGGAGTTCTGTAAGGATGATGGAGATACTCGAAGATTCGCCTTATGAGTTCATTGTTAATTCGAGCGACTGCGAACTCGATCAGGCCGTACGATTTGTACACCGGACTTTCAATCTTGTTGACCTGGCATATTTTCTGAAAGCTCTACGGCATGTTTACAGGGAAAAAGGGGGGCTTGAATCAATTTTCGAAACCTATAAGACCTCTGATTCCCTTCAGCCTGCCATACACGAACTGCACAGGATATTTTTTGAGCTTCCTCACGAAAAAAGGACTGAACGACATGTTTCAGATCCGTTCAAGGGGTCGGCTGCAAAAAAGGTCAACATGTTCCTCAGGTGGATGGTACGGAGAGACAATAAAGGTGTTGATTTCGGCATCTGGAAAAACATCTCTCCCTCGATCCTCTCCTGCCCCCTTGATATTCACAGCGGCAATGTAGCCCGCAAACTGGGTCTGTTAAAGCGAAAGCAAAACGATGCCAAAGCTGTTGCTGAGCTGGATGGTGTTTTGCGAAGCTTCGACCCGGAAGATCCTGTTAAATATGACTTTGCGTTATTTGGACTGGGAGCAATCGATGATATTTTACCGCAGCCCTTTGTCAAGAAAATTGATCACTTCCTTACTTCCTGATACGGGAGTGACTTCCAGGCTGACAATCTCTCCTTTTTTCAGACTGCATTCTACAGTGATATTACCGGGTGCATGAAGTTTAAAATCCACGTCCCATTCTTCCGGCCAGGCCGGAAAAAGGAAAATCTTGTCTCCGATAGTTTGTATCAGCATTTCCTGAAGTCCGATCATGCCTGAACCACCCCAGTTATGGTCAGGCACCCAGTCATGCCCGGGCCCCCAGAAGGTCGGAAACCGGCGTGGACTGTCCTGTAACTTCAATGTATTGTATTCAGCAGCCTCTTGTGTCATCCCCATTCGTGCAAACTGAATTCCGTCCTGGTGCCAGCTTTGTACCTTACCCTTTCTGAATGAAGGTGCCTTTTCGTATGCGTTCTTAAAATATTGTAACTCCTCATCACCAATACCAAAGCGGTTAAAAGGAAAAAGCGGATAAAACTGGGGTAACTCCTGGTTGGATTCCCTGATCCAGCTTTCTGCCGGCTTTATCACTTTCAGACCATCAATCTCCTCATAATCAAAATCAGGAACCCTGTCCAAAAATTCGCGGTAATACTTCTTCCTTTCTTCCGGAAGATACTTATCATCCAGATCTACCATGCTGCCAAGACAAGCCTTTAGTCCGGCAATCACATCGGCAGGATTTCTGGCCCCGCGGTACGATTCGCACGAGGTTGAAGGATAAATGACCAGCTTCCCGTTCTCATCCACTTCCTTCCCGTCACGCATTTTCTGCCTCGCCCTGTAATGCTCGTCAAAAAATATCAGCGACTGTTCAATAAAAGGCATATAAGGTGAAATATCTTTTCCTGTGTAGCGGTGATACTCCAGTATCATCCAGGCATGTTCAATCTGAGACTCCCAGTGGTAGGCAATTGCACCGTTAGCCATAACACCCTTCTCCACAGGCTCATTAAAGCCTGTCGCTGCGTTCGCGCGTGGGTCGCCGAAAGGAATCTCTTCGCCACGGATCCGGTAGTTGTGTTCATTTTGCCATCCCCAGCCATCGCCGAAGGCAATGCCGGGGACACTTGTATATTCGCAGTAAACAGCACCATCGTGTTTAAAGTGCTTTTTGACCCTTGCCCTGGCGCCGGGCAAACCTTTCCTGTACAGTTCAAACTGGGGTAAAACAGCATCAAAATCTCCCGATTTCAACATGGGCCAGTACAAAAGCCTCTGGTTTTGCGCGGTATAAACCGCTCCTCCCCACTGCCGCCAGTCAGGATCATAAGACTGCTTTTTATCTATGAGAACCGGATCGAATGTCAGGTTCCCACCGTTAAATTTAGTGGGATATTCCCCGGAAACATTCCCTCCAAGCTGGTAGCGGAACAGCTGATAATTTCGTCCCATCTGCCATACCGGATCTTCAGGGTCCGGATTCGAGGACTTAATATATATATAACTACGGTCCCAGAAAGCGTTCCACCAGGATAATGTTTTTTTAAATGCCCTAGCCGGTGATTTATCTGACAGCTCTGCCGCTTTATAAAGTCTGTTCTTCCAGTCTTCGGTTTTCTCCGCCTGTTCTATGTGGGTCACAATACTAATCCGGTGTTTTTTCCGGGCCCTTTCACTCTTTAATATCCACGACCTGTAGGGTGTGCCATGGTAAATCCCCTCTTCTGTCCTGTCAAAAATTAAACCCCGGCCAGACAACAACCCTCCAAAGGTCCTGTTTATAAGGTCATCAGATATTTCATCAGCAAATTCTTCAAGCTCCTGTTCCCTGATGTACACTTCCGGGATAAGCTTCTCATCGGGGTTTCGGTGATAAAACAGAATGCTGTTTCCACTTTGTTCAATGTGATCTTTGGAACGGATCACCTTTCCAGGATAACCTTCCAGGCCAAAAGCTCCAAACCGGCCTTTGCCGAAAGTCAGTTCCTTTTCTTCGGTCCGCCAGCTTTCGTATGCAACATGTAATTCAGTATTTTCTGACGATTCTACATCGACATGAACAACCGGATTAAACACATCGACCCAAAGTATAATTCTGGTGTGTTTCTTTTCATCATTTCCGGATTCAATTTCAATATACCCGTCTGCAAGTTTCAGCTCCTGCTTAAATGAATCAGCATCAGTGAAAAGATCCGGCTTAATCCGAATGCGAAAGCGGCCCAGCTTGAGGTATTCGCCATTTTCGCTCATGCTTCCGCTCCTCTGGACGTACAACAGCAGGTCTCCGTCTTCCACCCATACATTGCAGCCGATATCGCCGCCACCCAGTGGCATAGATTCAGATGCGTCATTACTCTGTGTGTGCCAGATAACATTGTAACTGTCGGGAACATCAGTCTTGCAGTTCCGGTTGCATGCCAGTAGTCCGAAAAAAGACAATAAGATTATACCTTTTCTAATCATTTTATAAAATGATGATTTCAAAAATTCCCGGAACTGATGAAAACCCGGTCAGCAGAAGTCTGACTTTTTGTGCTGTAATTTCGGAAAACACTAACGCCTTGCCATTTTCAACCTCTTTGCCGGTATAAGCCGTTTCCCAGGCATCGTCCTGCAGATATTGAATTTTAAATTCATTGATCGCCTGACCGCTCTCGAACAATATGAATTTAGATATCTTCTCAGGCTTTTCCAGGTCAATTTCAAGCCAGGGAGTTTTATCGTCTGTCCCGGGGGTCCAGTAATGACCTACCCATTCACCGTTATTAACGGAATTTGCGCCCCGCCACCGCGGATCGGGATTCGTGGATGCCTTAACAGGTTTGTTATATGAAAGCGACTGAGCAGCGATTTCCATTGGAGCTATAGCCATCGCATCGCCGCCAACTGTCAGTTCAATGATGGTATTTATCTGCTGAATATCATCAGCGGCAAATTTCACCAGGTATCCTTCCTCCTGTTTTTCCAGTTCAACATCACCGCCAGTAACCAGACGGCATGCTTTTATCTCCATCCCTGTATCGGGTATCCTGATCTGTGGGTTATCTCCCTGCCATCTAAGAATATGGAGGTAGATTTTATCTCCCTTTCTTGTGCTTACTCCCCAGTCTGTGGGCTTAAAGGGGCCGCCGCGGGTACCATAAATTGAATAGCCGTATTCCTTCAGCCACTGCCCCATTTCTCTCAGGCGCTGTGCCTGCAGTGGTTCAATGGTTCCATCGGGTTTTGGGCCCACATTGAAAAGCAGGTTCCCGTCACCGCCGGCCGAGCGTATCAGTCCGTGAAGGCATTGTTCGAGCGACTTTACTTCGTCATTGGGTTTCCATGCCCATTGCCTTCCGATTGTCATACATGTTTCCCATGGCCGGTCGGTATTAAAACCTCCTATCCTTTGCTCAGGAGTGTCGAAATCACCCGGTGCACCACTGCGGTTATTTACCAGTATCCCTGGTTGTATTTCCCTGATGTGATCGATAACTCCCTGTCCGCGAACAGAATCAAATCGCTGCGGAACATCGTACCACATCACCAGCAGGGGACCATATTTGCTGATGATTTCAACCGACTGGTTCTTAAGATATTCGGTATAGCGGTCAAGGTTGTACTCTTCACGTTCCACCCTGCCGCCCGGGCTGGTGAGAGGAAAATCGGGATGGTGCCAGTCGCAGGTTGAATGATAGAAACCCAGTGCCAGCCCCTGCTCCTTACAGGCAGCAGAAAGCTGCGCCATGATATCTTTGCCGTAAGCCGAGTTCATAATGTTGTAATCTGTATATTCTGTTGCCCAGTTACAGAATCCATCATGATGTTTCGAAGTAAATACCATGTAATTCATCCCGGCATCTTTAGCCAGCTTTACCCATTCAGAGGCATTAAAATTCACCGGGTTGAACTTAAGATATAAACTGTCATATTCGCCGACCGGGATCTCCTGTCCGCGGGACCATCCGATCTCGGTACCTTTTAAGGAGACAGGGCCCCAGTGAATAAACATTCCGAACCTGGCATCCTTCCACCACTCAAGTTTCTCCTCATGACCTGAAGGAAAGGGAGGATAATCTGTTGATTTCTGCCTGGAACAGGAAAAGATAAGCGGGATAAGGGCAATCAGTAAAACCCGTGAAGCTAAAATTGAATGTGTTTTCATTTTTGTCAGATCATCGGTTGTTTAATTCTTTTATTGCATCGAACATGGCCACGATATTTTGAGTCGGCACATCAGGGAGGATATTTCAGACAATATTAAAAACAAATCCCTCTCTTTCCAAAAATATTTCAGGTCACTCCGCTACCTGTTGCCCTGACCTGATCCGGTATAGTATAGTGTAATTCAGGGCAGCCGCCGAATTCAGAAAAAGCAGAGACTAGCCAGTCAAATGTTCCCAAAATAATCAAAAAAATATTTGGATTATGAACATATGTTCATTTACTTTGTATATTATAAGCTTCAAAAAGCCCTGCGATGTCATACCAGATTGTTACCGGACATCAGGCATCTGAAATGGCAGTTCCCATAATTCTTTACGGATCATCGGTTCTGAGGAAGAATTCTGATGTGATCACAGGTGGTGATAATATTACCCGTATCGCTGCCATGCTTACTGCAACACTCAAAAGAGCCCAGGGAATAGGTCTGGCAGCACCTCAGATCAACATTCTCAAAAGGATATTTGCCATCGACACTTCAGCTCTGGCGGCAGAAGACAGGAGTATTGAAAATTTTGAGGGCATTTTCATCAATCCTTCAATAATAGAATACAACTCCCGTCCTCTGGTTTACCGTGAAGGATGCCTCAGCATCCCCGAAATATTTGAAGAAGTAACGCGGCCTGAAAAGATAGTTGTCAGATACCAGGACCAGAATCTGGGGACCCATGAAACAGAAATGGATGGTATAAAAGCAAGGGTTTTTCAGCACGAACTTGACCATCTGAACGGTATCCTCTTCATCGACAAAATAAACATACTGAAGAGGAAATTGCTGACATCGCGGCTGAACAGGATAAAAAAGCTGTCTGCGGGTTTAAACAATCCGGCTTAACTAAACGGCATGACACTTAATGAAAACATAAGTCAGATATCGGCATCTGTAACTTCACAATATAATCATTAACAAGGAGGTATATTATGGCTTTAAAAATCATTGATGATTGTATCTGTTGCGGGCTATGTGTTGAACAGTGTCCCAACGATGCAATTTCGGAAGGCGATCCGATCTATGTTATTGATCCCGCCAGGTGCACGGAATGCGTCGGATTTTTCAGCGAGCCTCAGTGTGTCAAGGTGTGTCCTGTTGATGTTATCGTACAGGATCCTGAACATGTTGAAACTCAGGAAGAATTACTGGAGAAGAAAAAGCGGCTGCATGGTGAATGATCATTTGAAGAAGGAAGAATCCTGGATGAAATCTTCATCATGATGACCCAGTTCTTCTTCCATCATTTCATTCTGAACGCTTTTAACACAATCGACCGAGGGCAGGTAAGGCTTGATATCCAGCACCGGTGTGCCGTCAAATGCGTCAACGCCCGAGATATATAATATCCCGTTTTCAATCTTTTCAAGTTTCACGACAGAGAGTCCTATCGGATTTGGTCTCTTTGGGCTCCGTGTTGAGAAAAGGCCGAAATTATGTTCATGTGTTGAGGCGGGAGGATTCACAACAGGCTCCCATCTTTCAACTTCGCTGAAATGATACAGCACAATTATATATTCAAAGAGATTCAGATACTTAAGTGCAGATCTGTACTGAGGGAAGATTTCTATTGTCCCCCTGGTCTCAGGCATCAGGACTCCCTGACGGGGAGCTCCGCTAAGGGGTGAGAAATCAGAATGAAATACTCCTACAGGTCTGTACCGTATAACGGAGCTGTCGGTTTCCTGTGCATCCATACATGCAATACTTAAGGTTAATAACGGCAATATTATGATTAATTGCTTTAGCATCGGTCATGAACCTGGCAATGAATTATATCTGTAAACGGAATTATTCCGGGAATCATATCGTAAAATCCATATTCATCGCAAATTCTGCCGCAAACTCTTCAGCATCAGACAACTCCACATATTCACAAATTTCCTGAACCCCTTTTATTCTTTGTCCGAACTCAGGATTTTTAAGATATTGCAGAGCCCCTGCCACCGCACTGTTGCCCACCGGAAAGATCTTACCCTGCATCTCCACTGGCAGCAGCCTGATTTCAATAGCCGATGAAATGTTTATGTAATTTCCAAAGCCTCCGGCCAGGAACAGAGCATCGAGGTCGCCGAAGGTCATACCGGCCCTTTGCAGGAGTATTTTCATTCCTGAATAGATTGCCGATTTTGCAAGCTGGATCTCGCGTATATCCTGCTGCGTAACAACAACATTCCCTCCTTTCCCGATTTTAAATTCGCCCCTGAGCAACCCTGTTGTATCTATAATACTGTTGCGCAGCATATATGCCACAATATCGATTATGCCCGAACCGCATATGCCTTCAGGTTCACCGTTGCCGATCACTTCAAATCTTCCGTCGCTGTAGAAGTGAGAAACGGCACCAGTTACCGCGGCCATACCGCACGATAAATTAGCTCCTTCGAAAGCCGGACCTGCAGCAGTGGCACAGGCAAGTATCCTGTTCCCGTCCACAAGGGCAAGTTCACCATTAGTGCCGATATCAAGAAAAAGATATCTCCTGAAATCTGTTTTCAGTACTGCTAGTCCTGAGACAATATCGGCCCCGACGAATGCCGACACAGAAGGAAGAGTTATCAGCCCGGCATCATCATTCAGAAGCAGTTCCGACAATTTGCCTCTTCTGAACTGGCTTTCAACAAAGGAAGGCCTGAAAGGAGCCAGCGCAAGAGGTAACGGATCGACTCCCAGGAGGATGTGAAGCATGGTATTATTTCCTGCCACAACCAGCTTTCTTATGTCGCCGGGGCCTGATTTTTTTTCGGTGCTGAAGTCGCTGATTGCATCGTTCAGTGAAGCAGTGATGACTTTCTGCAGATGTTCAAGGCCTCCCATGTTTTCCTGGCAGTAGGTTATCCTCGTAATTATGTCAGATCCATAGGCTGTCTGGGGATTCAGGAAGGAAGATATCTTTTCTATCTCTCCCGAGTTCATATTGAGGAAGTAAATAACTATTGTGGTGGTACCGATATCGATAGCAGCACCATAGGCTTTGCCTTCATAAGCGGCTTCCTGATCTTTCACGAAAGGAACATCTTCGAGATATTCTGTCTGATGTACCAGGATATTGGATTCCTCCTTCCCCGGAAGCTGTATTTCAATATCCTCTTCAGGGAAATACCTGCAGGAGAGGACCTCACCCACACCCATTACCCTGACCGAACATTTACCGCAGGTTCCTTTTCCTCCGCATGGCGCATAAATATTAAATCCGTTTGACCGTAATATTTCCAGCAGGGATGGTCCTTGTTCCGAAGATATGTTACGGACAGATCCGGAGGTGAAGATTTTGATCCTGATCACTTACAATTTTTTTACATTGGTGCCGGCAGGGCGCTATTCCCATATCCCGGTTCAACAGGGGGGCTGATCATTGTCCCCGCTTACTAAGATTCAATGATCTTTATTTCGGAGGTCATTTTGATAACCTTATTATATACGGCACTTACCCCACAGTAACGTTCTTCCGAAAGTGAGATTGCCTTCTGAAGTTTGTCGACAGGAAGATCATGACCGGCAAATTCATATACCGTATGGATGGTATGGAAATATTTCGGATGTTCCTCAGTCAGTTCTCCCTGCACAAAGACATTGCACTTTTTGATATCCACCCTCATCTTTTTCAGTATTGAGACAACATCCATTCCTGTGCAGCCTCCGAGAGCTGCAAGCATAAGGTTTTTAGGACGCGGACCCCGGTCGGCTCCTCCGACATTTTCTTCAGCATCTATTACAAATTTATGACCGTTGATTGCAATTTCGAATGCCATGTCATCAAGCCATGAAGCCTGAACTGTCTCTTTTTTGCTCATACCTGGAAATATTTATGTAAAAATATCTTTTGGCCCGCTTAATTCAAAATTACGGTAAGGAATTTACTTCTTTCAGGATATCTGCCCTCGTTCGTTATTCATCTACTATCTGGCCGTCTCTGATCTGGAGTATCCGGTCCGACATATCAGCAAGCTGCCGGTCGTGGGTGACAATAATGATAGTCTGTCCGAAAGTATCCCTGAGCCTGAAGAAGAGTTTATGAAGTTCGTTCTTGTTCTCTGTATCGAGGTTACCTGAGGGTTCATCTGCAAGGATCACTGAAGGATTATTTACCAGGGCCCTTGCAACTGCCACTCTTTGTTGTTCGCCACCGCTGAGCTCCGAGGGTTTATGATCGAGCCTGTCGCTGAGACTCAGGAATGCCAGTAGTTCCGATGCCCTGGTTTCGGCTTCAGCCTTCCCCTTCCCTGAAATGTAAGCAGGGATACAGACATTCTCGAGAGCAGTGAATTCAGGAAGAAGCTGATGGAACTGGAAAACGAAGCCTATGTTGTTATTGCGGAATGAGGCTAGCGCTTTTCCTCTGAACCTGCTTATGTCTGTACCATCATAAAAAACAGTCCCGTTGTCAGGTTTGTCGAGAGTGCCGATTATCTGAAGGAGTGTGGTTTTTCCGGCTCCGCTGGCACCTACAATTGCCACTACCTCTCCGCGGTTTATCTGAATATCAATGCCTTTCAGCACTTTAAGATCGCCATAAGACTTGGTAATTCCGGATGTTTTTATCATTTACGAGGAAGCCTTTTAGGATCGGGGGTCATATATCTTTCACCGCCCTTAATCAGTCGGTATATTCATATTTGAACGGATCATCCTGATCGTTGTTGTCTTTTTTTGATGTGCCATCGGTTTCATTGATGTCCTTGTTTATCTCACCGGTCATCTCATTCACATCTTTCTTCAGATTGTCGCTGAATTCGTTAACATCTTTGGTAAGATCATCAGCCATATCATTGACGTCCTTTTTCAAAGAGTCTGCAACATCATTAATATCTTTTCTGAATTCTTTTGTAGTGGACTCGAGTTCGTTCCTTATATCGTCGGTAGCTTTTCTGAAATCGCGCATGCCTTTCCCCACGCTTCGGGCTATGTCAGGAAGTTTTTCAGCTCCAAACAGCAGAAGGGCAACGACAATAATGATAAATATTTCAGGGCCGCTCATAAGTTCTCTTCGTTTGTACGAATTTTACAATAATACAAAGTTAGAAAAGTTTGATAATATCAGGCACATGTGCCTTTATAAACCATGGGGACGTTGTAACAGCGTCCCCATCAGTATACCTTCAGGATAAACTGTCGCTTGTATCAGAATTTAAGTCCTTTCTTTGAAGAGGCATCATAGACAATCGAAGTTGCAACGAATATCGATGAGTACGTTCCCACGATTATCCCTACTATGAGAGCGAAGAGAAATCCTCTGATCGTTGCGCCGCCGAAGAAGAACATTGCAGTAAGCACAAGCAATGAAGCAATACCGGTATTTATTGTACGGCTCAGTGTATCATTGAGTGCCAGGTTTAACACGTCGTGGGTAGACCTCTTGCGATGCAGGGGCAAGAATTCCCTTACCCTGTCGAATACCACCACAGAGTCGTTGACCGAATAACCGATAACCGTAAGTATTGCGGCTATGAATGACTGGTCAATCTCCATCGAGAAGGGCATAAAGCCCCATAGAATTGAATAGATACCGATGACGATCAGCACGTCGTGGGCCAGCGCGGCCAGCGCTCCAGCTCCATACTGCCAGTTCCTGAACCTGATAAAGATATAAACGAAGATGATGATCAGTGACAGTCCCACCGCCCATACAGCCTTGTTCTTGATGTCGGCTGCTATAGTCGGACCGACGGTTTCAGAACTCTGCCTGTATTCCTCAAGAAACTCATCCCTTGACACATCTCCGCCTATCATTCCCTTCAGCCCTTCGTAAAGAGCTGTCTCAACCTCATCATCAACGCCTGATTCATCAATTTTATATTTAGTAGTGATCTTTACCTGGTCATCGCTTCCGTATGTAACGACCTGAGGCGGCTCTCCGAAATGGTCTGCCAGATTCGCAGCCACATCTGCCGTTCTGACGCTCTCGTCAAATCTGACCACATAGGTGCGGCCACCGGCAAAATCAATGCCCGGGTTGAGTCCTCTGAACACGAGTGATGCAACACCTAAAATCATTATTGCAACAGAAATGCCATAAAACAATTTCCTCTTACCGATGAAATCAATATGAACATCCCTCAGAATATTGGCGGTCATCTTAATGGAGAAAGAAAGCTGGGAATTTCTTTTCAGAAGCCATTCATAAATAAGTCTTGTAATGAAGATAGCTGCAAAAAGTGAGGTGAAAATACCGATTACCAGTGTAGTTGCAAATCCTTTGATCGGGCCGGTACCAAAAACATACAGTACTATACCTGTAAGCAGTGTTGTAATGTTGGAGTCGAGAATTGCCGACATTGCTCCCTTGTATCCATCGGCTATCGCAAGTTTTATCCCCTTGCCGGCCCGGAGTTCCTCCCTTACCCTTTCGTAAATAAGAACATTGGCGTCGACCGACATACCCATTGTAAGAATGATACCTGCAATTCCGGGGAGTGTCAGAACCGCCCCGAGGGATGTTGTAACACCAAAAAGAAGGATAATGTTGCTGAGCATAGCTATATCGGCGATTGTACCTGCACTCTTGCTATAGTAGAAAATCATATATATCAATACTATGAAGAATGCGATGACAAATGATTTGACACCGGCGTCGATAGCTTCTTTACCAAGAGTGGGGCCAACTATTGTTTCTGATACAATTGTTGCAGGTGCAGGTAGTTTACCCGATTTCAGGATGTTTGCCAGGTCGTCGGCTTCCTCAATCGTAAAATCGCCTGTTATCTCTGTACTTCCTCCGGCTATTTCCGTCTGTACGCGCGGGTATGACCTCACATAACCATCCAGTACCACAGCTATACATCTTCCGATGTTGTTCCTGGTCATATTCTGCCATATCTTTGCTCCTCTGGTATCCATTGAAAAATCAACCTTTACTTCTCCTGCGATTCCGGTTGAGGGGCGGGCTCCCTTGATGACATCACCTCCTAGAGGAGGACGGCCGTCGGTTGTTGTAACCTTAACAGCATGAAGTTCATATAATGTTCCTGTCTCGTCATACTTATAGGGGTTCTGGCTCCAGTAAAATTTAATGTTACGAGGAAACAGTGCTCTTATCTGATTCATACTCAGATATCTGTTCACTTTTGCCGTATCTATGCCGGCGCTCAGTCCAACCATGCTGGATGGCAGCGGTTGTCCGTCGGCAGTGACTCTCGGACTGAGAACTCCAAAGAGAGGATTCTGGAGGTTGAATTCCTCACGTGTAGCAGGTTCAGCTTTATCGGTGGTATCTGATCCCAGAAGGTCGAGCAGGGCCTGATCTTCCTGAGAAGCTGTGTCGGCTGCAGGCTGTTCAGCAGTATCCCGGGCGGCTTCTCCTGGCACTGTTGTTTCTGTTGCCAGAGGTTTGGATTCATTTACCTGCATTGATTTGAGAAGATCGTTAGCCTGGATCAGCATACCTATTATCTCGCTGTTCTCATAGGTCTCCCAGAATTCCAGATTGGCAGTTCCCTGAAGCAGTTCCCTTACGCGCTTCTGATCCTTCTGTCCGGGAAGTTCAATAAGTATCCTGCCTTTTGTTGCAAGCTGTGTAATGTTGGGCTGGACCACACCAAAACGGTCGATCCTGGCCCGCAGAATGTTGAATGCATTTTCAATAGCTGCATCTATTTCCCTTTCAAGGATCCCAAGCACCTCTTCATTCGTTGAATTGAAATTTATGTCTTCCTTAAGTTCGTAAGCAAAAATGGCAGCCATTTTTTCATTGGGATTGATTTCCTGGAATGCCCTTCCGAAGAGAGTAAGGAAATCGGCCTGGCTCTGTTTCTGAAGTTCCCTTGCCCTGAGAATAGCATCATTGAATGTCTTATTGGTGCTGTAGTTCGAAAGACCCCTGAGGATGTCCTCAACGGAAACTTCAAGAATTACGTTCATACCTCCCTTGAGGTCCAGACCCAGGTTTATTTCTTTCTTCTGTGTTTCCCTGAAAGTTTTTCCCAGGAAACTCCACTGGTCTTTGGGAAGAGACGCAATAGAATCGAGGTAGTTGTTTTCTTTCTGAAGATTGCCCTGTGCATATTCCCTTGCATCTTTCTTGACTAAAAATGTAGCTCCGGTGAATGATAGCTGATAAATGGTAACCAGTCCCAGTGCAATTGCCAGAATAATGATTGCTGCTTTGTTCTGCATTTGATTATATTTTGATTTATCGCCTGATTATTAAGTGTTCCTCTGATCGAGGCGCAAATATATTAATTTTTTACAAAAAAAAGGCTGAATAACACTATCCAGCCTCCCTAAAATTCTGTTTATGTTTTTAATCGAGAAGTTTCTCGAAATCAGTCTCCAGTGGTTTCCTGTTAAGGAAATCATAAAGAGCAAGTGAGCGGATATTATAGAAATAGTTCCAGTAGCTCTGCAGTGCCTGAACGTAAGCTCTTCTGTTCTGGTCTTTTCTGGTGTCGGCATTATTAAGTTCCAGAACGGCAATTTTGCCTATGAGGAATCTTTGTTTTGTTACCTCATACATTTTCATCGCCACAGTATCCGATTTTGCAGCTATGGCAACCTGTTCCGACTGGAGGTTGAATTGTTCCACGTCGAGGTAAAGGTTCTGATCAAAGTCCACACGTGCCTGTTCTGTCTGTACTTCTGCCAGTTCGAGCGACGACTGGGCCATTTTGAAACGACCGCGTCCAAGACCCCAGTCGAGTATAGGCAAAGTAATCCCTACTCTCACTGTCTGTTGCTGGTTCGATTTATTGTACGCTTCCGAAAATATCGGATCCTGGTCTCTCAGACCGAATGATGCGATAAGATTTGCATTCAACCCCTTATCAGCTTTTGCCTGAGCTACGTTGCTTTGGGCATTGAGCAGTGTAAGCTGCTGTTCAAGCATCTCCGGGTTATTCTTGTGGGCCATATCCAGGACTTCATTAACATCGACCTGCAGATCAGGTATTTCGGAAGGGAGGATAAGTTCTATTCTTACATTTTCATTGAATCCGAGGAAGGATCTGAGACGTATTTCCCTGTCGCGGAGGTTCATCTCGGCTTCTTTCCTGGCAGTTTCTGAGTTCAGCCATGAAAGCTGCATCTGGAGGAGTTCATCCTCGGCGATGGTTCCCAGCTGGTATCTGCCCTGAGCCATGCGCCACAGGGTATCGGCATTGAGATAGTTCATCTCTGCGATCTGCTTGTTTATCTGTGCCGTGGCCAGCGAAAAGAAATACTGTACTGCCTGCATGTGGACACCCTCGATGCTTGAGAGGAAAGTCTTTTTTGCAGCTTCATATTCGAGAGGTTCTATCTTCTTCTGCCATTTAAGAGAGTTATATCTGAAAAGAGGCTGAACGACTCTTATGCTGAGAGGTGCAGTGATATATTTATTAGTTTCCTTCTCGAAATCATTTTCCAGGGTAAGGTCCGACTGAAGAGAGATGGTACCACCTGTCAGCCCTATGTTCTGAGTCAGTGACAGGGAACCGATAGTCTGCAGAATATTGGTAGATACATACTGATAAGTACTTGTCTGAGAGTTCCATACCCTGCTGAACGCAGTGCTATAGTCTGGTGTCGATCCTGAAAGTGTAAGTGAAGGACGGTATTGAGCAACAAAAGTCCTGTACTGCCAGTAGCTTGAACGAAATCTGTGCATGGCCATCAGGGCGTTGGGCGATTGAACCTCCGAAAGCTCTATCACCTGATGCAAAGTAAGTCTTTTCAATTCCTGAGCTGAAATGCTTTGACCAGGGATCAGAAACACATAGATTATTGATAGTAAGAGTAATTTCTTCATTGTTAAAATATTATTCATAACGTAATGACTCTATTGGATCTTTTTCCGAAGCTCTCTTGGCCGGTGAATAACCAAATATGATTCCCACTGCGGCCGAGACCCCGAAAGCTATAAAGATAGAGATGAACGACACGATGGTCATGATACCAGCTACCTGCTCGATGATCTTGGCCATCACGACGCCAAAGAATATGCCGATAAAACCTCCTGATACACTGATAAGCACAGCCTCCGACAGGAACTGGACAACAATATCCATTTTTTTGGCCCCTATTGCCATCCTGGTACCTATCTCCTTTATTCTTTCCATCACGGAGGCATACATAATATTCATTATACCGATACCTCCTACAAGAAGGGATATGCTTGCAATAACACCCAGGACTATGTTAAAGATATCTTTTGTCCTTTCCTGCTGCTTCAGAAGAAGTTCCGGAACAGTTATCTCAAAGTCCTTTACTCCTGAATGACGGCGGCTAAGCATACGGCTCAGCACCTCGGTGGAAGAGTTAAGCTGTTCCGTTTCATGAACCTGAACCACTATCCTGTCGAGCTGGTTATAGTTCGTTTCCGCTTCAGAACTGGCATCGGAGCTGCTTATCACAATCCGGCCCATACCTCCGCCTCCGCCACCCATGATCATAATGTTGCTCGAGGCTTCCGAAACGAGCTTGGTGTTCACCAGAGCCCTGTTCTGGTACCTCGAGAGCATCGTCTGTATGGGGATGTATATGTTATCGTTATAGACATTCACTCCCTTTTCTTCAAATCCGGTTAGGGAGACCGTTGTTTTCTGAAGTACCCCTATTACTTTCAGCCAGATGCCGTTGAACTTTATGTACTGTCCGATGGGATCAACCTTGCTGAAAAATTTCGACCTTATGTTGGCTCCGATAATACATACCGGGATCCCGTTCTCTTCCTGGTAGGCGTTAAAGAAAGCCCCTGAAACGAGTGGAAGGTTATAGAGGTGGAAGTAATCGTTTGAGACCCCGACAAGCTTGGCCGTATATTTCACTCCGCTCATCATGGCGGTAGAGTTGAAAGAAATCTCCGGGCTTATTCTCCTTACTGAAGGAAGGGTTTCCCTGATGGCTTCCACATCGAGCATGCTGAGACCTCTGGAAAATTTCTTCGTCTGTTTTTCACCCTCTTCCGATGACGACGATTCTTCCTGGACGATGGGGTTAATAAGAATGTTGTTAACACCCACCATCTTCATCTGTTCCATGATCTCCTGTTTTGCCCCTTTCCCTATTGCAAGCATGGCAATAACTGCAGCCACGCCAAAGATGATACCAAGAGCTGTGAGGATGGATTTAAGCTTGTTGGAGATGATCGACTCTACGGCGATCTCAATATCGTGGAAATATCTTAAGATAAATTTAAACATCTTTATGTTGTTTATTTAATCAGCTTATTGTCTCGGTTGGCGGGTCTGTCCTGAAGGTTGCTGGCCTCCCTGCTGTGTCGCACCCTGCTGGCCTCCTGTTCTCTCACGGGTCTCCCTGAATCTGCGCATTGCAGCCGTATCCATCTGGCCTCCGTTCCTCATATTCTGAAATTGTTCTCTCATTTCAGGTGTCATTTCACCTCCGAAGCCGCCTCTGCCGCCCATTCCCCTGCGCTGGGGCTGTGTTGCCTCTTCTGCTGCCTTACGCTCCGCCTCTTTCCTGGCTCTTTCCTTCTCTCGTATAGTTGGTATCAGCTCTTCTCCGGTTATTTTGGTGTATTTCTCCGGTTCCTCCGGTGAATTGAGGTATAACTGATCTCCGGGATTGATGCCCTGCTCAACTATAATATGATTTTCATTCGACTCTCCGAGAATGACGATCTGTTTCGTCCCGTTTTTCATGTAAACGAATGGTATGCTGTCAGCACCTGCCTGCACACATTCAAGAGGTATGTATGTGACGTCGGGGATAGTCTTGGTTATGATCTTGTTACCTGTTGTCATGGAAGGCCTGAGGATAAGGTCTGTACCATCAACCTTTATGAGAACCTCAAATACTTTTGCATCAGCATTGGGAAGCTGCTCCCCTATATTTGCAACACTTATAACGCTCCCGGTATATTTCTTATCAGGGAAAGCATCCACCACGATTTCAACTCTCTGTTCTGTTTTCACCTTACTTACGTCGATCTCATTCACATATGTTTTTGAGATCATCGACGACATGTCGGGTAAAGTTGCTACAACGTTATCCCATGTACTTATTGATGATCCCACTTTCCTCTTCGCTCCCGTTCTGTCTCTCTTGTAAATAACCATCCCATCAGAAGGAGCTGTGATGATGAACTTTGAAAGCAGTTCCTGAATATCGGCAACACGCTGACGTTGTTCGGCAAGGTTGTTTTTCATGTTTCTCATATCCGAACGGGCCTGCTCCACCCTGAGGGTATAACCTCGTAGCGACTGCTCCAGCGAGCGTCGTGCCTTGTCAAGAGATATCTCTGCCTGACGCTGGGTGGTGGGGGGTTCATATTTTGACTGCTCAACAGTTATCTCGGCTTCCTCAACATTGAAACGGAGATTCTTGATGTTATCTCTAAGGTTGCTAAGAGTAACTGCCGTATCGAGTATCTTGACCTCAAGGTTGGTTTCATAGGTCGTCAGCCTTTCGAGTTCATCCTTCAGACTGTTGTCGAATGAAGTCCTGTCAAGTGTTGCAACATAGTCACCTGCCTTCACCTCCGTACCTTCCGGGACAAGGTCAGTGATCTTTATATCCATTGCCCTTATATTTCGGCTCTGGGCAATCTGGGGACCATATATGTCGGTCGAATTCTCTGCCTGAAGTTCACCTGTGGTGGTAACTATAATATCGAACTGACCCTGCTGCGCTTCCACAAAAAGATTTGCAAGATCTTTTGGTGAGGCAAGCGCATTGTAGACAATAAGAGCTACTATTGCCACTGCAGCCACAATCGATGTGATGATGATTTTTTTCTTCATGGAGATTGTCTTGTTTATTTTCAAAAAACTGTCACAAAAGTATCTAAAAGGGAGTTTCTGCTGATTTTCATTAACAATATTTAACAGGGAACTCTTCTGCCTTTACGCTTCTTAAGACACAATTCCCCTGTCATTTATTCCGGACACTTTAATTATTTTAGTGTTTTTTAACAATCTTGCGTATTCTATCTACGTATTTATCAGCCTCTTGAAATGTCCGGGCTTCGGAATAAATTCTTATGACAGGCTCTGTATTTGATTTTCGTATCTGAATCCAGCCTCCCTCAAAATCGATCCTCATCCCGTCTCTCCTGTCGATTTTGTACATGCTGAATTCCTTCTCTGCTTCCTGCAGAATAAGGTCAAAATCGGCGCCCGGCGAAAGCTTCAGTTTGTTTTTTGACATTACATAGTCGGGGTACTGCCGCCTTAGTTCCGAACATTTCAGGCCGCTTTTGGCAAGGTGTGTCAGAAAAAGAGCTATTCCGGCGAGGGCATCACGACCGTAATGAAGCTCGGGGTATATTACTCCACCGTTACCTTCGCCTCCTATAACCGCCTGCCTTCTTTTCATTTCCTCAACCACATTTACCTCCCCCACAGGCGAAGAATAGTATTTCCCGCCATGTTTCAGGGTTACATCCTCCAAAGCTCTTGTCGATGACATGTTTGATACCGTATTCCCCGGGGTATGTGAAAGAACATAGTCGGCAACAGCCACAAGAGTATATTCTTCGCCGAACATGCTGCCGTCCTCACATATAACTGCCAGCCTGTCGACATCAGGGTCGACGACAAAACCCAGATGCGCCTTCTCACTCCGCACTGTTTCAGAGATCTCCTGGAGGTGTTCCGGAAGGGGTTCCGGATTGTGGGCAAACCTTCCATCGGCCCTCATGTTGATCCCAACTACCTTCTCCACACCCAGGGTCCTGAGAAGATCAGGCACTATAAGCGCCCCTACAGAGTTGATGCAATCAACAGCCACTGTCAATCCCGCCAATGAAATTGTTTTCGTTTCGACCAGGTCCATGGCAAGAATAAGGTCTATATGCTTGCTGTTCCAGGTATCATCCGTTTTATAGCTTCCCCATTTGTCGTGTGATACAAACTCAAAACGTTCCGATGCTGCTAATCGGAGAACATACTCGCCGTCAGCAGCAGATAGAAACTCTCCATTTTCGTCAAGCAGTTTCAGAGCATTCCACTCAGCCGGATTGTGGCTTGCCGTTACAATGACACCTCCTGATGCACCGGTACCCGTTACAGCCAGCTCGACGGTGGGGGTAGTTGCAAAACCAAGATCGGTGACATCAATGCCCATAGCCGTAAAGGTGTCGGCAACCAGCCTGCTGACAAGCGCCCCCGACACTCTGGCATCACGTCCCAGTATCACAGATAAACCATGCATGCTCTTCCTCTTCAACCATGTTGCATAGGCAGAAGCGAATTTAACTATGTCAGGGGGAGAAAGACTCTCGCCGGGGAAACCTCCGATTGTACCTCTTATCCCTGATATCGATTTAATAAGTGCCATAAGATTGAATTTTTGAATCCACAAAGGTATAAAAATCCCTAATTCAAAAATTGTCAAATAATTGTACCTTTGCGACCTGAAGAACAGTTACATGTTAAGGAAAAAACAAAGCGTCAGACCGGATAGCACTAAGGACGGCGACAGCGGAAAGATCAGACTCAACCGTTATATAGCCAACAGCGGGATCTGCTCACGTCGCGACGCTGACAAACTTATCAGCGAAGGCCATATAACTGTGAACGGGAAAAAAGTCACCAGCCTCGGAACCAAGGTATCTCCCTATGATGACATAAGATACAGGGGCAAAAAACTTGCTGCCGAGAAAAAAATTTATATCCTCATGAACAAGCCTAAGGGATATGTGACAACTGTTGAAGATCCTCATGCTGAACGGACAGTCCTTGACCTGATAGGCAAAGCCTGCCCTGAAAGGGTTTATCCTGTCGGCAGACTCGACAAGGATACAACAGGGGTGCTGCTTCTGACAAACGATGGTGATCTTACCACAAAACTGACTCATCCGCGCTACAGAAGGAACAAGATATATCATGTTTTCCTCGACAGGAACATCTCAGCTGAAGATCTGAAAAAGCTTACCGTGGGCATTGATATAGAAGGAGAAACTGTTGCTGCCGATGCTGTATCATACGCCGATCCGGAAGACCGGACCCAGGTTGGCATCGAGATTCACTCCGGACAAAACAGAATAGTTAAAAGACTGTTTGAGGCAGTCGGATACAGGGTTAAAAAACTTGACCGCGTATATTTTGCAGGACTTACAAAGAAGAATCTGCCCCGCGGAAAATGGAGATTCCTGTCTCCAAAGGAAATCATCCTTCTTAAAAGGAGCAGAAGTTAATATTCAGTCATGGCACACCGTTCAGGTTTCGTAAATATTGTCGGTAATCCCAATGTAGGCAAGTCAACGCTTATGAATGCGCTCGTAGGCGAGAAGCTGTCGATAATAACTTCAAAAGCTCAGACAACAAGGCACCGGATAATGGGCATCGTAAACGGTGATGATTTTCAGATCGTATATTCCGACACTCCCGGTATTCTCGAACCTCGTTACAGCCTCCATGAGGCAATGATGAGTTTCGTGAACAGGGCACTGGCAGATGCCGATATAATACTTTATGTAACTGATGTAACTGAAAGACCTCTTGCCGAAAAAGAGTATAGCGGCAGAATACGGTCGTCGGGAATACCTGTTATTATTGCTGTGAACAAAATAGACCTGTCAGATCAGCCGGCTCTCGAAAAGATTGTCGGGGCATGGATGACTGCTTTCCCCGGTTCTCCTGTAATTCCGGTCTCTGCAACCGAAGGCTTCAACCTTCAAACCCTTTTTGATACAATTCTCAGGAGGCTGCCCGAAGGTGAAGCTTATTTCCCGCCCGATCAGCTTACCGATAAATTTGAAAGGTTTTTTGCTTCAGAAATTCTGAGAGAGAAGATACTTAAAAACTACAAGGAAGAAGTACCTTATTCGGTGGAAATTGAAATAGAGAGCTTCAGGGAAGAACCACAGATAATAAAAATAGGAGCTGTCATTCATGTTGCCAGGGAGAGCCAGAAAGGTATAATAATAGGCCACAGGGGAGCAATGCTCAAAAAAGTGGGAACTGAGGCAAGACGCGACATGGAGGATTTCTTTGGCAGGAAGGTTTTCCTTGAGCTTTTCGTGAAAGTCACAAAAGAATGGCGTGACAAACCTGCAATACTAAAAAGATTCGGATACCGTTAAACAATAAGCGGAAAAACAAGTATGATAGTAGCAATAGTAGGACGTCCCAATGTAGGAAAGTCGACGCTTTTCAACAGGTTAACAGGCGCGCGCACAGCAATAGTCGATGAGATGAGCGGCGTTACCCGCGACCGTAATTATGGCACCTGCATATGGAATGGTGTGGAGTTCTCTGTCATCGACACAGGAGGTTATGTTGAAGACTCCGACGACATATTCGAAGGAGAGATCAACAAACAGGTTCGCATGGCAATCGACGAATCGGATATAATCCTTTTCATGGTCGATGTTACCGTCGGCGTTAATGAACTTGACACGGCAGTAGCTTCCATGCTGAGAAAAACTAAAAGGAAAATTTTCCTTGTGGTGAACAAGGTCGACAACAACCAGCGTATCCATGATGCAGCCGAATTTTATTCGCTTGGACTGGGCGACTATTATACTGTCAGTTCTATAAGCGGGAGCGGAACAGGCGATCTGCTTGACAAGGTTGTGTCAGCACTGCCGGTAAAGAGCAGGGAAGATACTGCCGGTCTGCCACGTATTGCCATTGTAGGACGGCCCAATGTCGGTAAATCATCTCTGCTCAACACTCTTATGGGTGAGGAAAGAAATATTGTGACACCGGTAGCAGGAACCACTCGTGACCCCATTTACAGCCGCTTCAATAAATTCGGATATAATTTTTTCTTCGTCGACACTGCAGGACTGAGGAAAAAAGCCAAAGTGAACGAAGATGTGGAATTCTATTCAGTTATGAGGGCCGTAAGGACGATAGAAAATTCCGATATCTGCCTTATGATGATAGACGGAACCAGGGTCATTGAATCCCAGGACCTTAATATTATTTCACTGATACTGAAAAACAACAAGGGCATGATCCTTCTGGTAAATAAATGGGACCTGGTTGAAAAAGACAATAGTACCACGAAGGCCGTGGAAAAGGAGATAAGGAATAAAACAGCTCCCTTTACAGATTATCCCATTCTCTTCATTTCGGCTTTAAACAGGCAGAGGACTCACAGGATACTAAGCAATATAGCCACTGTTAACACAAACAAATCCAGGAAGATACCTACTGCGGAACTGAATGAATACATGCTTGATGTCATAAACAGAAACCCTCCTCCTGCTATTAAGGGTAAGTATGTTAAAGTCAAATATGCAACACAGCTTCCTACCCACGCACCTTCATTTGCTTTCTTCTGCAACCTGCCTCAGTACGTTAAAGAGCCTTACAAGCGCTTTGTTGAGAACAGGCTTAGAGAAAAATTTGAATTTACAGGAGTCCCTCTTAGGATTTTTTTCAGAAAGAAATGATCTGGTATGGCGCGGTTTTTGTTAAAATTGT
Source organism: Bacteroidales bacterium (assembly GCA_016936435.1). Classification (GTDB taxonomy): domain Bacteria; phylum Bacteroidota; class Bacteroidia; order Bacteroidales; family VadinHA17; genus LD21. The sequence continues at coordinate 20,224 of JAFGXX010000043.1, read as the reverse complement.
AAATTGTCAGTTTTATGAGAAAGATCAAGTACATATTGCCTGTAATAATCATATTTACTGCTTTCATGGCGTGTAAAAAGATCGAAATATTGCCTGATACGCCAAAAATTGAATTTACAAGTTTTATAGTCTTCGATACGACAGATATACTCGGTAACGCCTACAAGGGAGGAAGACTGAATTTTTACTTCGAAGATGGCGACGGCGATCTGGGACTTAAGCAGCCTTCAGGCAACTATTCCGATACGGCAAACCTTTTTTTCACACTCTACCGGAAAACGGAAGGACAATTCACCGAGGTGCCGGAAGATGATTTCCTTAATCCCTCAGATTACAGGATCCCTTACATGGACAGGGAAGGCCAGAATAAAATACTGAAAGGTACCATTACAGTTTCATTCCTCTACATCTTTTATGACGTGGATGATACTGACACTGTAAAATATGAATTTTTTGTTAAGGACAGGGAACTGAACACTAGCAACACCGCTGTCACCTGTGAGATCCCGCTTTCGGTTAACGGGAAATACACCTCTGAGGATCCCCTTTAGAAACGTACTCCTATCATCAGAATGTCGTCAATCTGTTCATAAGCTCCGGTCCATTCATCAAGGAACCCAAGCACCTTTCGTTTTTGATCTTCCATGGGGAGTTCAGTAATATCCTCTATCAGTTTTTTGAGACGTGCTATTTTCATTTTTTTGCCGTCGGCACCACCGAACTGGTCAGGAAGCCCGTCAGAAAACAAATAGATGGTATCTCCCTTCTTAAGATAATACTCCTGATCATCAAAGTACTTTTCCACCACCGACTCGCCTCCGACTGAATACCTGTTACCTTTAATATACAGAGTCTCCCTGTCGACAACCATTATCACAGGCCTCATTGCAGAAGCGAATCTTATATGACCTTTTTTAGTATTGATCTCACAAACCACCATGTCCATTCCGTCATTGGATACACCAAGTTCGATATTCTGGTTTAAAGTAGCAAATATCTGTTCGTCAAGCATTTTAAGGATATCCGAAGGACGGGTGATATGCTGCCGGAGAACGATATCCTGAAGTAGTGTGGATCCTATCATCGACATAAATGCTCCGGGAACACCATGGCCGGTTGAGTCGGCACATACCAGGATGAACTTTTCATCGCTGACCTTATCGAACCAGTAGAAATCACCGCTGACTATATCGCGTGGCCTGAAGAGAACGAAGGCCTCCCTGAAGGTGTCTTTAAGCTTCGAAACATCGGGAAGTATACTTGACTGTATCCTCTTTGCATAGTTTATACTGTCGGTGATTTCAGTATTTTGTTGCTCGATCTTGTCCTTCTGCTTCATAACAACGCTGGTACGTGCCGCCAGTTCCTTTTCGAGGTATGACTGTAACTTCCTCTGGGCTTTTTCCCTCTGCCGGATAATCAGGAAAAAAGCCGACACCGTTAAGAGAACCGATGTCAGAACGAACCACCATGTTCGCCAGAAAGGCTTTTTTATCACCAGGTCGAAAGAAGCCGGATTTTCGAGAGTCATTCCATCTTCAAAAAACGATCTCATCTCAAAACTGTAGCGGCCCTCGGCAGGTGTATAACGAACTTCTCTCTGCGTCGAGAGAGGAGCCCAGTCTTCTTCATAATTCTTCAGAAAAGTCTGGTAATAAACTTTTTCCGGATCACCAAGATGAATCCCGACATAATTGACCACTATGTTATATCTTTTCCTGTATGGAAGAGTATATGACGACCTGATAGGATATACCGAATCGTTGATCGAGATAAAATTGATATTATTCAACGGAGCTGTTGTGGTCTTGAAGTCGTGTGACGGGTCGTAGGTGATAAATCCCTGATTGGTCCCTATGAATATCATACCATCGGGTGATTCGTATAGTGCATGAGTATTGCAAAGACCGCCTCTGGCGAAGTCGTTCCCGAAAGTACGCATGACTTCAGTTTTCCTGTTATATCTCGAGAAGCCGCTTTGATGGCCTATCCATATTCTGTCGAGCGAATCGGCAATAATGCTGTAACAATAATCCGACATCAGCATGTCGGTTCTCGAATAAGATCTCAGTGAATCGCTGAAGAACTCAAAGACTCCATTACCCTTTGTGGCAGCCCATAAATGGCCGTCACTGCTCTCACATACTGCAACGATTTCATTCATTGTGGTTCCGTACATAACCGCCTTGCCGGGGATGACCCCTTTTTCGGGATCGACGGTATAAAGACGGTCCGATTTCATTGCCAGCGCAGCTGTGCCGTTGCCGGTAAGATATATCTGGTTGATCATATTGTGCGGCAGACCGTTGGAATTGTTGTACCGGGCAACAACCCTGGCTGCCCTGATGTTTCTCTCCAGAATGATAACCCCGTTAAGCGACCCGAGCCATATATATCTGTCGTCCACATCTATGTCTGTAACATAATCCTCACTGGTGTTACCATTTCTGTAAAACAGCCTCAGACTGCCTGATGTATCTCTCAGATATACTCCTCCTCCCCTGGTGCCTATCCATAAATTATCATTGTCATCGATACAATAACTCGATATTTCATGGCTTCCCGTTATCTGTCTCAGGGCAGTAAAGGATCCTGCCTCCCCGCTGATTTCGTCGTAAAGCCAGTAGCCTTCCGGAGTTCCAAGGAGGTATTTTCCTGCGTATTTCCCTACGTAGATAATGTTGTTGGTTTCAGGAGTATCACCCGGAATGTAACTACTGAATGAAAGAGAATTAAGCATTGAGAGGCCATCGCCGAAAAGCCCTATCCAATAATTGTCTTCCAGGTCCTGATACACTATCTTAGCATTGTCTCCGGGAAGACCGTTGGTTTTGTTGAAAACCTGGATGTTGCTTACAGACTGAGCTGTGTCGTCAAAGGAAATCCGGAAAAGTCCTGAGCCGTTTGTGGAAAGCCAGAGATTTCTATCCCGGTCTTCAAAAATTGATTCTATATCAAGCATCTCCTGTGCGGGATCATCATTAAACCTTGTAATAGAGGCTTCTTCCCCCGAAAGATCAAGCCTGAAGACACCGTTCCCGTTTGTTCCGGCAGCATAGGTTTCGCCATCCCCTGTCTTTTCAATTGCTGTAACGAAGAAATAATTGAAACGGTTAAGAGTATCAACAATAGTAAAAGTGTCCCCGCTGATCCTGCATTTACTTATATTTTGCTGTGTCCCGATAAGCAGATCTCCCTGTCCGGTGAAACAGGCGGAGAGCATCATTATGCCGGGATCGATCTTAAAAGTGGTGACGGCTTCCGGATTTTCGGGATCTATCTTCAGAACTGACTCAAGTTGAGGAATCACATAGATGAAATTACCGGGACCTTCAAGAATTGATGTTATCTCACGTGTATTGGAAGCCGCTACCTGCACCAGCCTGTCATCAGCGGAAGTATAGAATATTGTCCCGTCATTGCATCCGAACCATAGTCGCCCTTTACTGTCTTTAATTCCTGCTGTGGTGTACCTGCCGGAAACATTATCGGGGTAATCTATCCTGTAGAAGATGAATCCGTCAAATTTTGTAAGACCGGAACCTGTTCCAGTCCACAGGTAGCCTTTGTCATCCTGTACAATGGTGTATATGAATTCTCCGGGGAGGCCATTTTCAGAGCTATAGTTTCTGAAACGGTATGACTGAGAGTACGCGGCAGACTGTAATATCACAAGGCAGCACAGGATGCCTGTAACTATTCTTACTGATCTTGCTAGTCTCCCCTCCACAGATTATCCTTTAGGCTTGGGTATCTTGGTAACTCCAACTCTTGGCTGGTACACGGGAACACCACCTATAGGAGTACTGTAAAACGGCATTGCTTCACCGTACTGGTTTTCGGTAGTTATCACAACGTTATTGTTTTTCACCAGAGTCTGCTTTTTATGAAACTGAAAATCGAGAGAAGCTCCAATTTCCGCAGGGTCGATCGTTATTCTTGATTCTTCCCAGTTATCTTCATTTGAGATAATGGCTTTTATGCCCTGTTTGTACCTCGAAACCACCAGGATATGGCCATCATCGTCCCAGTCATAGTTCTTTTGCCTTATGAAAATGACACCTGTATCAACATAGGGGTATATGTGTGATACGCTCATAGTATTGTTCCACATGCGGAAGGTGTACTCATAGGTAAATGCATTGCCACCTTCAACAGGCACGTCATTATCCGGGTCGCGGCTCAAAAAGAATCTGTAAAGGTTTCCATCATCTCCCGCAATTCCTTCAATAACGACTTTAAAGATCCTTACTTTCCATTTATTGTTAAAATCGCCGGAAGTTGGGTTAAAAGGTCCGAAAGTATAATATTTGTTATCGTAAACAGGCTCCCCTCCGAAAACTCGTGAGGCGAGCAGGGTGCCTCCTTTGTAGTTCATCCCTTTAAGCAGTCCTCTTGATTCCTCGTTGGCATCGGGATCGACTCCGGCACCGCCATAAACTGAAAATTGTGTCCTGCTGTTAAATTCGCCCTGTATCTCGTCATGTTCCCCTCCGCAGTCAGGATCAAAGACCCTGATATAAAACTGCTGGTTGAAATCCTGTGGTATACTGAAGAACCAGACCTGGTAAAAGTCGTCATCGCCCCATGATGTTTCTCCCTGCCGGCCGAAAGTCACCAGAAAGGGTATATTTTCATCAACGCCGGGAACAGCCTGACCTGAAACAGGCGATGTGATCCCAAAACAGAGAATAACGACTGAGATTATTATGAAGTTAGTTACTTTCATCAAACATGCGAAATTATAAATTTTCATATTCAGGGTTCTCCCGTTATAATAATATTTTTACAAACGCAGGATTCCCTTACAACACCATCGGGCCCGGGTTCAGCAGTAACGATGAGCTGGATGTTATAAGTGCCGGGTCTGAGATATACCTTATCAACTTCCTTGCCAATTGCAATTGACTCATCAGCAAAATTCCAGTAATACTGTACTATATTCCAGCCCGGGAGATTTGTCTGCCCCGCATCGAACTTTATCGGCTGTCCGGCCCTGGCGGTGTCAGGACATGTGATATAGGGCTGTTCTTCATCAACGATATCGAGTACATATGTCTTTTGATTAAACATCACTTCTTTGGTAATGAGGTTCACTGCATCGAGCTGGATAAGGTAGGAGCCCGGGCCCGGATAACAATGGATCACTTCTGTTCCTATCCCTTTGGGACTTCCATCACCAAAAGTCCATTCGTACCTGAAAGGAATGGAATCGTATTTGACGGCATTTTCTTCCACCATCTGGTAGCAATAGGAATTCTCAATGAGTGTATCGCAGGAGGCTTTTCTTATGATTATTGATGAAAAACCATAGATATCGTCATTACGCTGCCTGTTCGAGGTAAAATAACCTTCGCTCATGTCATCTCCTAAGATGAATGCGAAATCATCATCGGGGGAATTTATCGGTTCAGGCATGGCAACTGGCTTTTCCCAGGCACCGTGATATAAAGATGTATAATAAACATCCATACCACCCGTTCCTCCCGGCCTGTCTGAAGAAAAATAAAGTCTTCCCGAAGGATGCATAAAAGGAAAACTCTCTGATGTGGTCGAATTTACAGCAGGTCCGAGGTTAGCAGGTACGCTCCATTGCCCGTCAAGCCATTCGCAGTAATAGAGGTCGGAGCCACCCATACCGCCAGGCATGTTGGAAGCAAAAAAAAGGTATTTCCCGTCCCTGCTCACCGAGGGCTGCCCAATATCATATTGCAGATTATTATATTCAAAAGGCCTCAGGGATATGAGAGCTGTGCCTTCCATATCGGCGATAAATATCCCGCTGCGGTTTATGAATTTACGTTTCCTTGTTATCTTGCCGGTTTCCACGTCGCTGGTGAAATAAACAGTTTTACCGTCGGGGGCTATGCTCATGGGGCCGCTGTTGAAAAGTGAGCTTCTTTCACTTTTTATTTCCGACGGCTTCCCCCATGAAGCTGAGTCTTGCCGTTCTGCAAACCAGAGATTATAGATCCTCCTGCCCTCAAATGTTTTTCTGTCTTTAACAGCACTGAACCTGCGGTCGCTGCAGAAGATAATGCCTTCATTATATACTACCGGGGAAATATCGCTGAAAATGCCTGAATTGAATGCAAGCCTTGACACCTTGTAAACAGAGGGAGTCTGCTCCTGCGCTGAACAGTTCACGATCATCAGGAAAAGAGCGGACATATTTAAAAATCGCTTCAGCATATATCAGAAATATCTTGGATTTGAAGCACTTACCTTTGATCCGAATTCATACCTGAGGATGAATTCTGTTGAACCTTTGGAATAATTTGTGAGCCGGCCTGCAGGGTAATCATACGAGAATCCTATCATAAGCTGTTGTCCGAGATTTACCTGCAGATGCGCAACAAAAACCTGTTCGGTCGTCCTCCACGATGCACCTACCCAGAGAAGATCAGAAATTATGATATTGCCGTTGATATCGAGCTGATTGATCATCTCAGCATCATGCATTGACAGGTCGAGCAACATTGACGGCTTGAATTTAAAGTCGGGGCTGAAAGTGATGAGTCCTCCTGCCGAAAAAATGATATCATATTCGCTGAACGAATGATAAGCCTGTGTTGATGAGCCTCCGGAGCTTCTGTAGAAGAGGAAGGCAGGGACGGATAACCCTGCAAACAGGTGGTCGGAAGAATAATACACCCCGGCCCCTGCATTAGGGAACACATACGAAACGACTTCCTCCGGAAATACAGGGTCCGGCCTTGAAACCCCCAGAAGACCTGTATAATCGGTGTTTGAAATATCTGCCCCGGCCTTGAGCCCGAAAGAGAGACGGCTTTTTGCAAATCTTATATGATAGGCATAAACGGCATACACATTAGATGACCGGGAGATGCCGTACTGCATAAAACGGGCTTCAAGCCCGAGCCCTACTTTGTCATTCTTGAGTGGAGTATGAAGTGAAAAGGTCTGAAGTCGCGGAGCATCAGCAATACCCATCCATTGCATCCTGTACGAGAGGGTTGCATTGAGTGAACCTCTTGTTCCGGCATAGGCGGGATTGATCATCAGCCCGTTATGAAGATACTGACTGTAAACGGGGTAGCCAAGAATTATCCTTCCCGAATCGGGTGCCTGTGAAGGCAGCCTGATATGGATCAGTGTCAGAAATAATATCAGCAAGGCCGTTCTACCCATCTTTTTGTCCGGGAATAATAATTTTAGTTTTATTAAGATCAATATCGTTTTAGTATTATAAATCCGCTCCTCTTTGAGACTTTTCCGGGGACTCTCCCGGAACTAACCTTCAGAAGATAATAGTATGTCCCTTCCGGAAGATCGTCGCCTTTGAGGTTCTTACCTGTCCAGTTCTGCCATCCGGCATTCCCATCACTGTTGGATGTTGAGTAAACCGGTGTGCCTGCCCCGTTAAGGATGGTGAGCTCAACATTCTGGGTACCGAAGTCGATACCGTTAATCAACAGGGTATCATTTACAAAGTCACCGTTAGGAGAAACAGCTTCCTGGATTACGGGATTTGAGATTACTATAGTTATAAGGTCTTCCAGCCTGCAGACACCATTTTCAATACTCCATTTAAAAGTGTTTAACCCTGTTGCCAGTCCTGTGACTTCCGTAACATTGTTCCCGGCCTGCTTAATATCTCCCGATCCTTCCTCAACGGTCCATAAACCTGTTTCAAAAAACTCCGGCGCACTGCCGGAAAGACTGATCGCATTGTCGAACGACATGATATTCATATCCTCTCCTGCATCAATATTTTCTATCCTGTTATCGAACACAATGCTTACGGAGTCTTTTGAAATGCAGTTCCAGTTACTTTCCTCCCAGTAGAATTTATAGGTAACATTGGCAGAAGTAAAAGACGAATCTATTTTTATTGCCGCATTATTAAGGGCAGGATCGCCGCTCAGCACTTCAGGAGGGAAAATCCAGGTTCCTGTGCCGTCGGAAGGGATGGCAGCCAGGGTGTATTCCGGTCCGCAAACCCTGTCGTCAGGTCCGGCATTAGCTACAGGGGTTCGGTATAACAACACGTTTCGAGAACCCGTTAACGAAGACGGGGGAGCTACACATCCGTTGTTGTCGGTGAGTGATCCGAGTGTATAGGTAAGAGTCTGAACTGCAGCCGCTGCTTCGGGGGTTCTTTGTAAGGTAAGCTCAGGAGATGCTATAGAGTTTACGGTTACAGGTGTAGCATTTTCGTTATAGATAAGTGTCCAGCCGGGTGCACCAGTGAATTTTATCTTAAGTTCTACTTCCGATCCGCTGCAGATGGTGGTATCCGTTACCGAAGTCAGTATTGCCGACGGCAGCTCAAGCGTATCAATTACAGCTACTTCCGAAGTGTCGATGCAGCAATCTTCCGGCCCCGATCTTATTATCCTCCTGTACCAGGTCTGGGCTGTAAGAGGATCGGAAGGGATGTAATCCTGTGTGTTGGCACCGGTGATGGTTGAAAACAGAACATTATCATTGCTGGCCTGCCATTCCCAGACGGGTGTTCCACCAGCTCCGCCGCTGAGAGCAGACCCTGTTATCGTTCCGGGAACAGTATTGTAACAAACTTCAGCTTTGTCGGGCAAAATAGTATTGCCTGTTATCGAAGGAAGAACCGTTACCAAAACAGGATCACTGAACTGGCGGCATGCACCCGATATGACCTCCCTCCTGAACGAGAGAGTCGAGGTAAGTGATGGCGGGTCATAATTCTGCAGTGTTCCGGCAACGGTGACAGGATCGTCTACCGTACCGAAGTTGTCGCTGCTGGAATACCATTGATATCCAAAAGTGCCGTCGCCGCCCGAAGGCACACTTCCCCTGAGCTCGTCAGGATCCGACCCGCTGCAGATAGTGGTGTCGGGTTCAATCAGGTTTCCGGTAATAGGATCATGAACATTGATAACGACTTTGTTGCTTACGCTCACACACTCTGAAGAGCTTACTACACGCCTGTACCATGTTGAATCGGTAAGCGCCGGTGGTGCATAGGGTGCCTCAGCGGATGAGATGTCATTCCATATGCCTCCCGCAGTGCTGTCCTGCCATGTAAATGAATAATTTACATTATCACCTCCTGAAGGAGTGACAGCGGCAAGTTCTGAGGGCGTATCTCCCGAGCAGATAGTCTGGTCGGCAGAAATATTGTTGTCATCAATACTGAACCAGCGTGTAAGAAGTATGGGAAGACTCCTGTTTACACAAACACTGTCGGGACCGGAGTATACAACCCGTCTGAAATATATCTTTTCGAGGGTCTCAAATTTTGATGTGTCGGGCAGGTATTCGTCTGCAATATCTGCTGCTGATGTTGACTGCCAAGTTCCTGAAGCCGTGCTGTCCTGCCACTGGAAATCGTAATCTCCTGTCAGACCTCCTGAAGGACCGGTAGCGCTGAGTATATCAAACAGCGAACCTTCACAGATGATGGAGTCAGACCTGACGATATTATTACCTGTTACCGTTGGCAGAACAGTGATCTCCACCGACGGACTGTAGCTGATGCAACGGCCTGAAGTGACTTTTCTGGCGAAGTATGTCGTCTGTGTCAGCGGTGAAGGATCGTATGAAGCCTGGCTGAAGGTGCCGTCAGCCGAAGAAGATCCGGGCCAGTCAAGATTATCGTTGTTCTGAAGCCATTCATACTCGTAGATGCCGTTCCCGTTTGAAGGCCCTGCATTAAGAGGGATGAGGCTTTCAGGATCCTGTCCGTAACAAATGACAGTGTCTTTTCCTACGATATTACCAGTAATGGCAGGTTGAACTATCATTTTAACCGCTTTGCTCGAGTCGACGAGGAAGGTGGAATTATCTTCCACACGTCGTCTTATCCAGAAAGTTACAGGTTCGGGAGCAGTCGGGGTATAGTCTTTTGATGTTGCACCCGGTATTGGTTCCCATGGGCTGTCTCCGGTAAGGCTTTTCAGCCATGTATAGCTGTAACTGCCTGATCCGCCTATGGGAGATGTACCGGTGATTACGGGAGGAATGACATCTGAACAAATTGAGTCGACCTGGTTGTTTGTAACCGACGAACGTATAGAGTTGAACAGAAACCCGTTAAGTATCGGAACCCAGTTTGTTGTACTTTCTCCTGATCCGCCTCCTGTTCCTGTAGGAGTACCGGGGCGGGTACCCACAGCGCCACCGTTAAATAATCTGATGATTCCTGACGACGACAGGGGTGTGTTCGTAGTTATCAGACCTCCACCGCCACCGCCACCCTCTCCGAACAGTCCTTCGTGGTCGCCTCCTTTACCTCCTCTTGCGGAAAGAGTCATATTCAGAAGAGTCTGACCGTAGATGGCTACAGAGCCTCCGCCTCCCCCACCGCCTGCTCCGGCATCTCCGAAGGCTTTAGCTCCGTTTCCGCCGTCGGCAAGGATAGAATTATTGTTTCCGTTTATAGTATCAGCAACAATTATGACGATACCGCCTCCGTTACCTCCTGGTGTAGGTGTTCCACCGCTAAGATATGTCGAAGCTCCACCACCGCTGCCGGGAAATAAGCTCTTAAGTGTTGTGGCCAGGAAAGTACCCTTGATCTGAAGTCCTCCCAGACCACCAGGCCGGTTAGGTGCACAACCAAGCTCCTGTCCTCCGGTGCCGCCACCCCCATAATTACCTCCTCCGCCACCGCCCGACAGTCTTCCGTTGCCTCCTCCTCCGGAAGAAAAGTTAAATCCTTTACCTTTTCCAAACCGGGGATAGACGGGAGGTATTTCTGATGAAGAGATATAACCCCACGACACGGGTCCTTCACCTTTGAAACCGGCACTGTCACTTGTCGCAGAATAAGCATATTTATACATTCTGTCAATATCTTCCTGGATACAGACTCCCATCCCGGGAGCTGTTGCTCCACCCAGGAAGCCACTACCGCTAACACTTATTGAATCGTTAAGAGTCAGTGTCCTGTCGGCTATCACGGCCAGAACACCTCCTGTCTTCTTCAGACTGTCCCATGGCTCACATGTCAGGTTCGAAGTTACAACTGCTTCATTGAAAGATGGAACATATACTATCTGAAGACAGGCATCAGTATTAAAGGAAGTGTGTGAAATATCGTTGCGGAAGGTTATCTGTCCGGAAGGCACATCAACTTCCTGTACGATAAGAAATTCATGCTGGCCGGGTAAGCCTACAGTTCCTTCAAGAGTTCCGTACGACACTCCTTCAGCCACATAGGTCCTTACACCTTTCATCTGTATGAGAAGTATTGTATCACCGGCTTCAAAGCCTGCTATATCACCGGCATTGGGGCCCTCATCACTGACAATGACATAATCGGTACCAAAAGAGGTCACCCGGGCATACCTGTTGACAACTCCGTTGATGTTCTTTTGTGAAAAGAGAACAGGAAGGCTGGCTGAAAAGAACAACAGACTCAGTATCAAATACTTAATATTGCAAGACATTTTCCCTGTCATCCGGCCGAGTTGAACTGCTAATATAACTAAATAATTATACAATTCGCCTGAGTTTATAACTCATTCTGTGATGATCCGGGACGCTCTACCGTATACATCAGCGGAAATTCGACATAAAATACAGTTCCCTTACCGGCATCTGATTCAAACCACACTCTCCCATTAGCTGCTTCGGCGTACTTTTTTACTATGGACAAACCCAGTCCGGTACCTGAGGATTTGGTTGTGAAATTAGGGGTAAACATCTTACCCTTGAGATCATCAGGAATACCCTGGCCATTATCTTTTACCGACACCATAACCCTGTTGCTCACAACCTCCATTCTGACCTCAACGATTCCTTTTCTGCCGGAAGGGATCGATTGAATGCTGTTTTTGAAAAGGTTTGAGAAGATACCGTTAAGGTGTTCTCTGTCGGCATAAATAATCACTTTGCTTTCGGGTGGCCATTTCACAGTGAAATAAACATTGTCGGTATTACGGAACAGCTCAAGAGTGGTCCGTATCTGCTCAAGCAGGTCAGTCTCAACTGGTTTATTGCCGGGCATTTTTGCAAAGGCTGAAAATGCAGAAGCTATCGACGACAGATTATCGATATATTCTATCTGGTTTCGTGCAAATCCCTCAAGCCTCTCTCCAAACCCCTGTACACCGTCCTTCCATGATTTTAACAGCTGCTGAACATTCAGCTTCATGGGTGTCAGCGGATTCTTGATCTCATGAGCTATCTGTTTTGCCATCTCCCTCCAGGCATATTCTCTTTCGGAGTCGGCAAGCTTCCTGGCACTCTGATCAAGCTCATCAACCATCCTGTTATACTGACGTACCAACTCTCCTATCTCATCGCTGCCTCTGTACATGAGATGTTCACTTTTCTTCCCCAGTTCTACCGAAGCAAGCCCTTTGCTCAGCATGGAAAGAGGAGAAGTCAGCCTGCCGCTTATAAAAACAGCAAGTGCAGTAGTTATAAGTACCAGCAGAAGTGTGAAGTTGATAACAGCAACTATAAGATTTGAAATATCCCTGGCCAGAACGCTCTGCATCCTGAAATACGGAAGATTCAGATATGCAATAACCTCGTTGTCAATATTATAGAACGGAACATATACAGAAACATATTTCAGACTGCCGATAGTTTCTGTCTGCGAGAAAAAGGTTTTCCTGAGGTATTTCAGGTGGTTCATAGCCACATTATTCATTCTGATACCGGTCAGATCGCGTGAAAATATCTCGGCCCGGGAGGTGGCCATCAGTATGCAGTTAAGATCGTAGAGGTTTATGTCGGTATTGAATATGTTTGAAAGATTGATAAGCAGCTGGTTCAAAGAGCCACCGGCATTGTTCATCCAGTCTGACGACAGACTCTGCTCTCCGGCTAGTTTAGAATCAAGCTCGAGGTAGATTGAATTGAGTTTTTCGGTGATGTTGTCATAATGATTTGACCTGTATTCCCTTACAGTCAGGTGGGTAATGATGATACCGATGAGTATGAATGAAAATAAGAGGATGGCAATGAAGGTCATTTGCAGCTTCTGACGGAAATTGAGATTAATCAATTTCTTCAGCGCCGGTCTGCGTATGAGAAGGCTTACAAGGTTTCCCAATATGAAGGTGAAAGCGAAAAGGTAGGCAAAGGTTATAAGAAGATTACCTCCGTTAAGTTCTGGTCTGCTCAGCATGACCGTGGCATTACCGTTCCTGTATAATATATGTCTGAACCCGCCCGACCTGAAGATCCTGTAGTCGGCATCCCTGCCTATGTATTCGTCATCGCCCTTACTGTAGGCAAAGTCGCCTGACTTCAGCACTAATTCACCATTTATATACTTTGCAAAAGAATAGTCCTTGATATCGGAATGACCACGGAATCGCCTGTCGAGAAGTAGCTCTGAATAGCCCGGAAGGAACAGGTTGACATCGCTGTAGAGCTCTATGAACAGTCCGTGTGTTATTGAATTATCATGCCTGAATTGCAATTCGCCGAGATAATACGACCTGCCTCCCTGATTGTCAAAGAACCAGAATCCCGTATTGGCAAGCCTGCGTCCGTATTTTCCGATCCTGTCATTGAAGAATTCAAAGCAATTGTCAATCAGCTCCCCGGTCTGACCAATCTTCAGAGGATCATCACTGCGGCACAGATATATACTGTAATTATAGTTTCCCCAGTAGCCGTTGAAATATCTTGTTTTAAGATATTCTGAAATGATATTATAATCACGCTGAAAATATTCACTTTCCATCATCCCTTTCAGAACTGAGTCTCCCGTCATCGCAGGCCACATATCCAAAAGAAGGTGCTCGGCTTCAGGATCATGATCGGTAGAAAAAGACAGAGCCTGTATTTTCATTTTCTCCGTTATTTTCTTTTCCGAACATGTTGTTATCACATACAGGCTGTACAGTCCGAAGAGAAGTGAAAATATAAGAGGCGTGCTGAAAAGAAGGTTTTTTCTTCTTACCGATATCCTGATAATGACCAGCATAATAAGGAATAAAACGGTAGCAGCCATGAGAGAATCTCTGTCGCGATGCAATAGTGCAATGATAACTGCAACGGAAACAATGACTGCAACTCCCGTCCCTCCTCTGCTGGTCTTCTCTCCGATACGGAATGCGATTAAAGACAAAAGCAGAGGGACAAGGAACATGATTATCACCGATGAAAATCCTGCCACGGAATTAAAGTCCAGAGAAAGAACCTTATAAGCCTCAAAACTGATGTTCGAATCAGCGACAAGATGGCTGAAGAGAGTATGTGCAAAGCCTGTAAAAAGAGCAGCCGAAACAAGGAAAAAGCCTACAACCGCCAGTCCCTTAGCCTGAGCTCCGGTGATGACGGATTCAGGTCGGATAAATCGATTGATCATCAGGGTGATATCGGCGACAAGAACAGAGAGAACCAGAAGATGCCCAAGAGAAGGTATAAAGCCGTTATATGAGAACAGGTAAGAAGAGAATAACTCTGTTCTGAACAATGTCGCAGGTTTTTCTGTCAGCAGAATAAAGGCATAAAGCGCTGAAAACAGAGTCAGACATAGAAGGAAGCCTGTAATGGAATTCTTTCCCGGAGACATCTTTCTGATCATCTCATTACCGGCAAAAACCAGCATTATAAAAAGTAATATCCAGAATAGCAGCGGCATAGCAATAAATGCAGAATTACTTTTTATTTCAGGAAAATGAAGGGAAAAAAGGTAGCTATCCCTGCTGTTACTGATATGGTATCGGGATCCCTCATCACCTGTGCTGAACCTCACATTGCCGGGCATCCTGAAATCTTTGCTGAATCCGCTTCTTATGATCTCATTCTCAAAACCATAATCGGTTCTTACCCTGAGAAGACCTGTCAGGGCCTCATTACCCGAACGTATTGTCATTGGAAGAAACCACCCGTTCTGCAGAAAGATTATTGGCCGGGCATATAGTGAATCATCGAAAAACATGGGGACATCAAAATCATTATCCGACCAGTAAACCAGTTTATTGTCAAGATACTGCAGAACTGTTATGTCATTTCTGCGGGCAATTGAAAAAAGGCTGTTCTCCGAAACTGTGTCATTCAGATTGCCAGAGGCTGTAAGAGGTTTCAGGCTCTTTAAACAATCCTCCATCCTTTTTTCTTTCTGATGAAGTATCCTGTTGAAGCGTGCTGTTTTGTACCTGTATTCAAGATCGCTGAAATACAATGATTCCGACACCATTGCAAGCAGCAACAGCAGCGCCGGAATTATTATCATCAGACGGACACGGGTTTTTTCTTTCATCAGCCTGATCGTTAGCTATTCGTGATGGTATGGTTCACCTCTGATAACTGTAAATGCCCTGTATAATTGTTCTGCAAACAATAATCGTACTAACTGATGCGGGAAAGTCATTTTTGAAAGAGACAATTTAAAACCGGCTGCCCCGACCAGCTCATCTGAAAATCCCCAGGGTCCGCCTATAATGAAAACCAGCCTCCTGCTTTTAATAAGCAGCCGCTCTTCAAGCCATGCAGCAAAATCAGTTGTTCCAAATTCTCTGCCTCTTTCATCGAGCAGTACCGGGAAATCATCTTTACCCAAAACCTTAAGGATCATCCTTCCTTCCCTCAACTTCTGCTCTTCAGCAGGCATGTGCCTCGTATTTTTCAGGTCGGGAACTGTAATAATCTCTGCCTGGCAGTATTTCTTCAACCGGGTCATGTACATCTTCACACCTTCATAAACAAACTTTTCAGTTGTTTTACCGGTTTGCAATATTGCAATCTTCATAAAAATGGCCCGACTTTTGTGAGTATCATACTGCACAGCAATAAATACAAAAATATAATTAATAAGTCTGAAAGCAATTATGAAAGACCGAAAGCTTATCTTTATCGAAATGTGTTAAATTTGTCTGATATTAGTCTCAGGCCGGGAAACAAAATATAAAAGATGAACATTATCAGTATTTTTACGGTATTATCGCTACTGGCAGGTTCCGTGAGCTCATCCTTTCAGGAACAGGCAAGGATACCGGCAGGTATCTCAGTTGCCTTCAGGGCCGGCAACGCAGCTGAATTGTCGAAATATCTCAATTCGACTGTGGAATTGCTTCTTCCGCAAAAAGAAGATTTCTATAAAAAAAATGTCGCCGAAGCTATCCTGAAAGAGTTTTTTGCCAGTCATCCCACCAAAGATTTCATTATAAGATATCAGGGTGTAAAAAATGATGTCCAGTATGCCATCGGGAACCTTAAGACCGAGAAAGGAGATTTCCGGGTCTATTTTCTGATGAAAACTGTCGACAAGGGCCCACTGATCCATCTTATCCGTATCGACCTTGAAAATGGGAAACAGAATCCTTCGTGAATTTATACTGAGAAGCATCGGGGAAGATCTCGGTGACGGCGATCACTCATCTCTGGCATGTATACCCGCGGATGCAAAGGGTAAAGCCAGGCTGCTTGTCAAGGAAGAAGGTATCCTGGCCGGAACGAAAGTAGCCCGGGAGGTTTTTTCAATAATCGACGAAGAACTCGAATGTGATATCCTCATCGATGACAGCCGGGATATTAAACCCGGTGATATAGCTCTTACAGTTGCAGGCCGCCAGCAATCCATCCTGAAATCGGAACGTCTTGTTCTTAATATAATGCAGAGAATGAGCGGTATCGCAACAAGCACCAGCGAATATGTAAAGAGGATAGAAGGACTGAAGGCAAAGATCCTGGATACACGAAAGACAACACCCGGCATGAGGTTCCTTGAGAAAGAAGCCGTACGAATTGGTGGAGGACTGAATCACAGAATGGGCCTTTTTGATATGATAATGCTGAAAGACAATCATATAAAGTATGCAGGAGGAATTGAACAGGCCATTGAAAAAACCAGGGAATACCTCAGGCAAAACAAAAGGAGCCTTAAAATTGAAATTGAAGCCGGGAGCATCGACGATGTAAAAAGGATAATGGCAACAGGCGGTGTCAGCCGGATAATGCTCGACAATTTCAGTATAGGCGATACGCTGACGGCCGTTAACATCATAGGTGGAAAATATGAAACCGAATCTTCAGGAGGTATAACTCTTGAAACAGTAAGATCATACGCCGAATGCGGCGTCGATTTCATTTCAGTCGGCGCCCTGACTCATCATATTAAGAGCCTCGACATGAGTCTTAAAGCATTTTAACGGCATTTCTGATTCCATTAGCACCACGACTCACGGAAGCAGGAGAATATCTTAAAACTTCAGTTTTTTTATCCGAAATGGAGAAAACGACTGACAAGCTTCGCTATTTCATCAGGTCTGTTATATAGTTTTTCACTTAAATCCCTGTCTTCAAAGCTCCTGAGGCGTTTTACAACATTGTCGATCACTCCAGCAGGAAATACACCGTCTTTTTCAAAGACATCCCTTTTTTCAAGAAGACATTCAGCCGATTCCCAGCATGATGCAGGTAGTGATTCAAGCTGTTTTACAGCAGCGGTATCGTGGTTTCTGAAAATATTATAGTCGACATATAGTTTTTCGGCCCTTTCCACTCCATCAGGCATTTCAAGTCCGTTCTCAATTGCAACAACCAGACCTGCAAAAAGCTTATACAGATCAGCCGACCCGTCGGGAGATCTGAGCTCAACAGTCTGTTTTGCCGGCATATCGGGGAACACGGTTTTGTCTGTCGGGTTGGCATCTCTGATCATGTTCATGGCTCCGTTCCATCCCAGCGGTACCCTTATCAGGACAGACCTGTTCCTGTCGCCCCAGCAAATGTTTGTCGGTGCTTCCTGGTGGGGTACGAGTCTCAGATACGATGTTGGAATGGTATTGCCAAAAGCTGTCAGGGCTTTAGAAAGGTCAAGAATCCCCGCGATCATTTTTCTTGCCACAGTACTCAGCACCCCCTTTTCGACCATAACATTCTGACCATCCCTTTCCAGCATCATATGGATATGCATTCCCGAACCCGCATTTCCAACTGTGATCTTGGGAGCAAAACTTACTTCGACACCATACCTGCAGCCAAGCATCCTCAAAATCCATTTTGCTATCAGAAGCTGATCCACAGCTTCTTCGGGTTCAACAGGAAGAAATTCAATTTCGTGTTGTTCAAAGTCTTCTCCCTCTCTTGTAAAACTGCCCACTTCCGAATGACCATACTTGATCCGGCACCCGGCTTTGGCACAATAGTCGAGTGCTTCCACCCGCATATCTTCAAATTTGGCAAAGGGTTTAGCCTGGTGATATCCCTTCTGATCAACAAGCGGATAAAGATTGTTGTGAGGCGATTTGATATAGTATTCCAGTTCACCGAAAGCCCGCAGCTTTAAACCCGTCTTCTCAGTGAACCGCGAATAAGCTTTGCGGAGAATATACTCCGGAGCACTCTCCAGAGCTTTCCCTTCGCTGTTATAGAATGAACAGAGGATCTCAAGCGACGGACTGGCAGCAAAGGGATTCAGAAAGGCTGTCCGGTAACGGGGGATAACGTAAAGGTCGCTCGAACCCGATTCCACGAACGAAAAGAGACTTGATCCGTCGACCCTCTCTCCGGCAGTGAGTATCGATACCAGGTGTTCCCTGCTGTAGGGTACAAAATTGAGAGTTTTGAGTTTACCGTCTTCAGCTATGTACCTGAAATTTACCATCGGGATACCCCGGGCTTCCATGAAACGGACTATATCATCGCGGGTAAAATCCCTCGCCGGCTTCTGAAGAAACCTGGCAAGATCATTCGGATTCATCGATATTTCATTGTTCACCATATACTTAACTATTATTTTACGGAGGGTAAAAATATATAATTAAAAACAACGGCTCCATGTCAAATATCATATTTCCCGTCTGTTTCGGAACTTCATTACAACAATAAAATTTTTTAACTATTTTTGGAACTGAAAATTTCCACCCATGAATAAATGGTTGTTATTGATTGTACCCCTTCTTCTTGCCGGTTGCAGGGAAGAGGTGCAGGATACATATCTTACACCCGAAAAGGCTTCTGCTTATTTTAAAAAGGTAGAAAGCGTTTGCAACAGGGATAACGGAAAATTATGGGGCAGGAATCTTTACGGACCGGTGATGTATGTCGACAGGGCATCCAGGAAGATAATCGCAAACCAGTCCGATCAGCAGGGGCTTCTTAAATCAAGGGAAGGAATATATACCGGAACCTACCCCAGGGAACTTCTTGTGAATAATGTTGCCGTGAATTACGGGGGTACCCTGTTTGCCATGGCACCTCTTCCCATGCAGGAAGATGAATACCGGATCATCAACAGGGCTGTTCATGCACTTTTTCACTGCTACCAGGAATCGATAGGATATACATCATCAGGCTTCAGGAGAAATCACCTCGATGATAAAAATGCCCGCCTGTGGATAAAGCTCGAATGGAAAGCCCTGAGGAAGGCTGTCACAACCGAAGGAGAGGCACAGCGGGTTGCGTTAAGAGATGCCCTCGTATTCAAGGGATCAAAAAGAGAACTATATCCCGGGTTTACCGGTGATGAGATCAAGTTCGAAAACTATGAAGGACTGGCAGCATTCACATACATACTTCTTTCAACAAATAGTTCTGAGGAGAATCAACGCCGCTTACTGGAATTTCTCGACCGTACTTATTCAATGCCCTCTTTCACAAGATCATACGGAGCCCTGACAGGCGCCTTATATGCCAACCTGCTGTATCGCAAAGGCTTTGATTTCACCACGATACGCTCAGAAAATATCGACCTCAGCAGGGAGATAATCAACCTGTACGACATCCAGTTACCACAGGTATGCCGCGATGTCGCAGGAAGTATAGCACTGAACTACGACCTGAGCGCCATCCAGGAAGAAGAGGACAGAAGGATTGAGGAAATAAAATCGCGTCTGCACAGGCTCACCAGCACTTTTACCGAAAAGCCTGTCGTGATCTTTGAACTTGAAAGTCCCTATTTCGATTTCGAAGATGCGGACGTACACCCGATGGATACCCTGGGAACTCTTTACAGTGCAATAAGGGTGTCGGACAACTGGGGAAAACTGACCGTGGAAAAAGGCGGATGTCTGGTTTCCAATAACCTGAAATATGTCCGGATCACTTCAAAGGGATACAAAGCCGACAGGAACCGTTTCGAAGGCGAAGGATGGCATCTTGTGATCAACAGCGGATGGGAACTTGCTCCCATGAATGAAAACTACCTGGTAAGGAAGATGATACCCTGACAATTTCCCGAAGGATATCCAGAGATCTATTTATTTCTTAATTCTTTCAGTCTCTCTTCGAGCAGTTTTATCTTTGACTCCGCGTCGTTTCTCTTCCTGCGTTCCGTGTCGAGAACATTCGCAGGGGCATTCTGAACAAAATT
>JAFGXX010000226.1 GCA_016936435.1 Bacteroidales bacterium | reverse complement strand
GCAAAAAAATTATTCACAAAATTTATGCTTTATTTTCTGATGATACTCTTCAATTGCTATCTTTGTCCGGTTCAAAAAAAAATGAACTTAACAGTAAAAGACCCGGATAAGCTTAAAAATCCGGTTCGCCAGGTTCTGTCTTGAGAAAACTGAAGTTCATAGATAATATTTCCGGCCTTCAGCTGTTCCAGCTGATGAAACCTGTCATTTTCCTTATCATCAGCATAGCTTTTACAAAAAGCCACCTCACACGTGCCGAAATCGGATCGTTCGAAATGTTCATGTTCATAGCCGGTTTCGTAACATTCTTCTGGGTCACCGGAGTGATACAATCCCTCCTGCCGCTGTATCACCGTAACAGGACATTCCGCCAGGTGGGAGAGAACCACCAGGGAAAATCGCCCGAAATTTTCAACGCCTTTCTGCTGCTTTGCTTCTTCAGCCTCCTGATGTTCGCCTTCGGTCACTCCATCAAAAATTACTTTTCGGTATTCCGTTTCTCCGGTAACGTACCTTTCATAAACCTGCTACTGCTGTATGTACTGCTCAGCAGCCCGGTATGCCTGATAGAATATATATACCTCCTAAACAACAGGGCATACAGGATCTTCCAGTACGGATTGTACACCTTCATTGCACAGATGATCTTCATCATCGTTCCCATCCTGCTCGGTAAAGGCATTATCTGGTCAATCTATGGACTGCTGGCAATAACAGCAGTACGATGGGTATGGCTTATCATCCTGCTCAGACGCTATACACTGCCGAAGATATCTCCGGCTTTCATGAAAGAACATCTGTATCTTGCCGCACCACTGATCCTTACAACACTTATCAGCGGGTCGGGACAATACACCGACGGTATCATAGTTTCGGCCGTGTACCGCGATCCCGGGCAGTTTGCCTGGTTCAGGTACGGGGCTAAAGAGTTTCCCCTGGTGCTGATGCTGGCCAACGGACTTAGCAATGCCATGCTCCCTGAATTCTCCACCCGCACCAGGATGAAAGAATCTCTTGCCCGGATAAAGGTGAAGTCGAAGAAGCTCATGCATCTCCTCTTCCCTATAACAATGATCATAATGCTCTTCGCACGCTGGTTCTATCCGCGGATATTCAACCCCGAATTCCAGAGGAGCGCCGACGTATTTCTTGTATACTCAGCCCTGATAATCCCGCGCCTGGTATTCCCCCAGACAATAATCGTGGGAAGGAAGAAAACCCACGTAACCCTGATAGCGGCATTGATAGAGCTCGGACTGAATATCCCGCTGAGCCTGCTGATGATAAAATGGGGCTACAACATTGTGGGAGTGGTGCTTGCCACTTTCATCGTATACTGTATCAGCAAAGTGTACCTTATAGGATACCTGTGGTATAAGATGAAGATAAGACCTGTCGAATATATACCCCTGAAGGTATATGCAATGTATTCTTTTCTCCTGGCCGTTCTCTTTGTGCTTATCGACCACAGAATTATCGATATCCATTAAGGGTAATAGGAAGACTCTCCGAAAAAATTTATCTTTACACATCTGAATTTCCAGAGAGGAAGTATTATCATGTTCTCAGCTAATTACAAAGACCATGAAGATAAAAGCAGTGGAGACAAGGCGCGACAGGAACGAATTTCATGAGTTCCCGCGGAAATTGTATAAGGATGATCCATTCTGGGTTTGTCCGCTCGACTCAGAGATCGAAGGCTTGTTTGATCCTGCCAGGAACCATTCTTTCCGTCATGGTGAAGCCATAAGATGGTTGCTAAAAGATGACCATGGCAAAACTATAGGCCGGGTGGCGGCTTTCATCGACAGGAGGAGATCTGATGCCCAGAAACAACCTACGGGCGGACTGGGTTTTTTTGAAGTTGTCAACGACAGGGATGCTGCCTTCATGCTCTTCGATACAGCCAGGGAATGGCTTTCGGACAGGGGTATGGAAGCTATGGACGGACCTGTAAACTTCGGCGAAAATGACAATTTCTGGGGTCTCCTCGTCGACGGCTTCATGCAGCAGGGCTACGGGATGCCCTATAACATGAAATATTACCGTGAGTTCTTCGAAGAATACGGATTCAGGAACTACTTCGAGCAATATTCCTATCACCGTGAGGCGAGGAATGAAAAGGGTGAGTTCACTCGTTTCCCGGAGAGACTGTGGAAGGTTGCCGAATGGGTTGCAAAGAAACCAGGCTATTCATTCCGTCATTTTGAATTTAAAAATGCCAGAAAATACGTCGACGACATTTGTGAAATATATAATTCCACATGGTCCTATTTCAAGGAAGACTTCACGCCCCTGGACCCGGAGATCGTCGAAGCCTCGATGAAGAAGGCCAGGATGGTGATCGACGAGGAGACGGTGATATTTATATACCAGAATGACAGGCCGGTAGGTTTCTGGGTGCTTCTGCCCGACCTTAACCAGATACTGAAGTACCTTAACGGCAAGCTCGATCCCCTGAGCATGATCAAATTCCTTTACCATAAGAAAACCCGCAAGATGACAAGACTCAGGGCAGTCGTGGGGGGAGTGCAGCATTCACATCAGAACCAGGGCATCGAAGCTGCCATCTTCTACCATCTCTACGAGGTCTTCAAGGATAAACCATGGTACAGGGAGATAGAACTGTCGTGGGTGGGCGATTATAATCCGAGAATGATGGCCTCAAACGAGGCACTGGGAGGTATAAAGATGAAAACCCATGTCACCTACAGGTACATGATAAATAAAAACCTGCCCTTCATGAGGTTTAAGGATGAGATGGCTGAGAAAGCAGCAAAAAAACAAACAGAAGAAGCCGGAAAATAATTAAAAGTGTTTTTCTGTTGGAATTTAATGATTATTGATTACCTTTGCACTCCCTAAGAATAGTACATTTTTTCTATAAAGTTATTAAAAAGTAAGAGAGATGAAGCAGGGTATACATCCGGAAAACTACAGAATGGTGGTGTTTCAGGATATGTCGAACGGTCATGCCTTCATAGGCAAGTCTACAGCACCTTCGAAAGAAAATATTAAGTGGGAGGACGGTAATGAATATCCTCTCATCAAACTGGAGATATCAAACACTTCTCATCCGTTTTATACCGGTAAGATGAAGCTTGTCGACACCGCCGGGCGCGTCGATAAATTCATGAACCGCTATAAGAATCATGTTGACAAAAAGAAAGCACAGGAGAAGTAGTTGAATGAAATTTCATATATGGAGGGACTCTGACGGGGTCCCTTTTTTTATTTGTGTCGCATAATCATGGCATGATCATTGCAATTTTCATACTCGCCATGTTAAAATAATATTGTGTATTTTTGGCCTTTATTTCAGAGCGCGTAAAAGATGGAAAGGAAATTCAGGAGAGGTTTTGGAGAATTATTGTTTCCGGATAACCTTGACAGTGAGGGTGATATTATTCCTATCATTGCCGATGGTGATATCGGCGACCTGGAAGATGTGGAGGTTCCTGAAACCCTGCCCATACTGTCGCTGAGGAACACTGTCCTGTTTCCGGGTGTCGTACTGCCCATTTCCATCGGACGGCCAAAGTCGATACAGCTTGTCAAAGATGCCTACAGGACTGACAAGATCGTAGGAACAGTGGCCCAGAAAGACCCTGACCTGGAAAACCCCGGTTTTAACGATCTTCACCGGGTGGGAACCATAGGGCAGATCGTGAAGATACTTGAGATGCCCGACGGATCAACGACTGCAATAATACAGGGCCGCAAAAGGATGCTGCTCAGTGAGATAGTTTCCGATGATCCTTATTTTGTGGCCCGGGTAAAATCTATGCCCGAACAAAAGCCTGACAGCGAAAGCAAAGATTTTGATGCCATAGTGGGTTCACTCAAAGACATGTCGCTAAAGATCATCAAGATAAATCCCAACATAAGTCCTGAAGCTTCTTTCGCCATTAAAAATATTGAGAACAGCACCTATCTCATCAATTTTATCTGTTCCAATACCGACATCAAGGTACAGGATAAACAGAAGCTACTGGAAACTAACAGTCTGCGCGACAGGGGCTTTATGCTGCTTGAGTTCCTGGTTCAGGAGATACAGATCCTCGAGCTGAAAAATGAGCTTCAGTCGAAGGTGAAGAATGACCTCGACCAGCAGCAAAGAGAATTCCTTCTTCATCAGCAGATGAAGACGATACAGAATGAACTGGGAGGAAATCCTGTTGAGAAGGAGATAGAAGAATTCAGAAAAAAAGCAGAAACGAAGAAATGGACTGAAGAGGTAAGGAAAGTCTTCGACAAGGAACTTGAAAAAATATACAGGCTAAACCCCGCAGCTGCAGAATACTCCGTCCAGATAAATTACATTCAGACTCTTCTGGATCTCCCATGGGGTGAATACACTGATGACAACCTCGACCTGGCGAATGCAAGGCAGGTACTCGATGCCGATCATTTCGGTCTGGAAGATGTAAAGGAAAGGATACTTGAGCATCTTGCAGTCCTGAAGCTTAAAGGAGACCTTAAGTCGCCCATACTTTGCCTTTACGGTCCGCCGGGAGTAGGGAAGACCTCCCTGGGAAGGTCGGTGGCAAAGGCCCTGGGACGGAAATATGTAAGGATGTCACTGGGAGGACTTCATGATGAGGCGGAGATAAGAGGTCACAGGAAAACATATATCGGTGCCATGCCCGGAAGGATAGTTCAGAATATCAGGAGGGCAGGTTCTTCAAACCCGGTCTTCATCCTCGATGAGGTCGACAAGGTAGGTCAGGATTTCAGGGGAGATCCTTCGTCAGCGCTTCTGGAGGTTCTTGATCCTGAACAGAACAGCACCTTCTTCGACAACTTCATTGAACTTGAATATGACCTGTCGAAGGTGCTTTTCATTGCCACCGCCAACACTCTCTCAACAATAAGCCCCGCACTTCGAGACAGGATGGAACTGATAGAGATCACAGGCTACCTTGTGGAGGAGAAGCTTGAGATAGCCAGGAAACACCTTCTGCCAAAACAGCTTGAGAATCATGGTGTGAAACCTGCTCAGCTCGTTGTTAACCCTAATGTGATGGAGAAAATAATCGAAAATTACACCAGGGAGTCAGGGGTTCGTGAACTTGACAAGCGTCTGGCAAAGATAGTACGGGTCACAGCTAAAAACATTGCTTCGGAAACACGCTATAAACCTGTCCTTACACAGGAGTCATTAAGTGATATTCTTGGACCAACAAAGTATAACCGCGACATATATGCGGGCAATGATCAGGCCGGTGTGGTAACCGGGCTGGCATGGACAGCCGCAGGCGGGGAGATCCTGTTTGTTGAAACCAGCCTGAGCCGGGGTACAGGTAAGCTTACCCTTACCGGCAGTCTGGGAGATGTAATGAAGGAGTCGGCAGTAATAGCTCTTGAATATCTGAAGTCGAATGCAGGTGTGATAGGTCTGCCCGACAACTTTGCCGAGAAATGGAATATCCATATCCATGTACCCGAAGGGGCTATTCCCAAAGACGGCCCTTCGGCAGGCATTACTATGGCAACTTCCATTGCTTCAGCATTTACACAGAGGAAGGTAAGGAAGTACATAGCCATGACCGGGGAGATAACACTAAGGGGTAAAGTCCTTCCCGTTGGGGGGATAAAGGAAAAAATACTTGCAGCCAAACGTTCCAGTATCAGGGAGCTTATTCTGTCGGAAGAAAACCGTAAGGATGTTGAGAATATAAAGGAAATTTACATAAAGGGACTGAAGTTCCATTATGTGAAATCCATCATGGAAGTTCTTGACCTTGCTCTTCTTAAGCAAAAAGTCAGTAATCCCAAAAACATAACTTTCGAATGAAAAGAGCCGTTTTCCCGGGATCATTTGATCCTTTTACAACCGGACATGAAGGAATTGTCAGACGCGGACTGTCTCTCTTTGATGAGATCATCATTGCTGTGGGCGCCAATGCCCTGAAAAAGAGTTATTACTCACTTGAGACAAGAAAGAAGATGATCGCCTCGGCATTCGTTGATGAACCACGTATCAAAGTCTGTCATTATGAAGGTCTTACCGTCGATTTTTGTATCAGGCATGAAGCTAAATATATTCTCAGGGGGTTGCGGACCTCGGCCGACTTCGAATTTGAAAGGGCTATTGCCCAGGTGAACAAGGCTCTGGCATTCGAAGTGGAATCGGTGTTCCTTCTTACCGTGCCGGAACATTCCATGATAAATTCAACCATAGTAAGGGATATTATCCGGAGCGGCGGCGATGCTTCAAATTTTGTCCCTAAGGCAATTGATCTGAAAAAGTACAGGGGAGAAGATTAAGGCCTCAGAATCGATACATTGATAAGGTCCATCAGCGAAAGCCATGCGGAACTCCTGATTTTGGATATCTCTTCAGGAAGAAGCCACTCAACCTTTGTAATGCCTTCCTTTTCCTGTGGTTCACTGATCATCGGACCTGTATAATGCATCAGAAACCAGCTGGTCTTCTTAAGATAGGAGATACCCTCCCAGGAATAGGTATGATAGCTTGGTTCAAGGACCTTTACTATCCTGTGTCCCTTAATTCCACACTCTTCACTTACCTCCCTCAGGGCACATTTATCAGCTTCTTCACCCGGCTCTATATGTCCCTTGGGGAGATCCAGTTTTCCCTTCTTCTCGATGAACAGGTATCTTCCTGAAGAATGCATCACCAGTCCTCCTGCTGCTCCGACTTCTGTGAAGTAGATCCTGAAGATCTTCCATATATGCTTAATGTTGGGACCGTAAACATTAATTGAAGGGATAGATGTATCAGACTGAAAATCAGATATCAGTCCATAAAGTGCAGCAGTGTCGTGAAATTTATGGAATAAGCCGTATTTTTGTAAGCGGTCGGGTTCGGGGCTTATCAATATGAATCTGTCTTCGAAATGAACTTTATACATATCCTATGGAAAATATTGCAAAAAAAACTGCGGAATACCTCTTACAAATTAAAGCAATTAAATTGCAACCGTCAAATCCTTTTACATGGGCTTCGGGATGGAAGTCACCAATCTATTGTGATAACAGAAAAACTCTTTCCTTCCCGGAAGTGAGATCTTTTATCCGTGATTCATTTGCGGGTCTGATACAGTCTCTTTATCCTGAGGTACAAGTTATTGCAGGAGTTGCAACGGGTGCAATAGCCCATGGGGCGCTCGTGGCCGCCAAACTCGACCTGCCCTTCATATACGTGCGGTCGGGAGCCAAGGAGCACGGGCTTGGGAACCAGATCGAAGGCTATTTTGAAAAGGGAAGCAAAGTGGTTGTGGTCGAGGACCTTATTTCGACCGGAGGTAGCAGTCTGAATGCTGTGAAAGCCCTCAGGGAAGCAGGATGTGAAGTTCTGGGGATGGTGGCTATCTTTAGCTATGAATTTGGCAAGGCTTCCGAGAGCTTCGAAATGGAAAATTGCAGGCTTGAAACACTTTCAGGCTATTCAACCCTGATCGATACTGCCCTTGCAACGGGTTTTGTGACGGAGAAGGAGCTTGATACTCTCAGGAAGTGGAGAGAGGACCCTGCGGTGTGGGAGGATTAAATGAAGGCGGATTTCGGAAGGTGGATTTCGGATTGTATAAGAGATTTCGGAAGGTGGCAAGATTTTGGTTCCCCTCCTGGGAGGGGTAGGGGTGGGTAAAGTACAAGAGGGATTTCGGAAGGGGATTGCGGAATGATGAAATAGAGATTCCGCCACAGCGGAAAGGGAAAGTGGATAAGCCGGTTGGCAGGGACGGGTACCGGGAATAAAAAATTTAATTATGAGTGAGATAACGACATTTGAAAGCCGGCAGGGAGTTGTGAGCTGTACGCCGCAGCAACTGTATCATTTTCTGAACGATATCAGGAACTTTGAAAGGTTTGTACCGGTCGACAGATTCACCGATATCAGGATGGAAAAAGACACCTGCAACTTCAGTGTGCCGATGATGGGGAGAGTAAACATAATGATAGCCGGCAGGAAGGAATACAGTGAGGTTATTTACCGTGGAAATGCCATGGCGGTAGATGATTTCGCCCTTGCGGTAAGTTTTAATGACACAGGCGGGGCTTCTTCGGAAGTGAAACTAACAGTTAATGCCCGGATAAATCCTTTCTTAAAGATGGCAGCTGCGGAGCCTGTGAAGAACCTGCTGGAAACTCTCATCGGAGAAATGGAAAAATTCAGCGGCTGGGATGATATCACGGAAGGTAGCTGACTTCCTTGAAGGAAAAAGACCTTATCTCTCCTGTATCAGTTTCGATGGCGATGATGCCGTCATCGCCCACATCTTTTATCCTTCCCCTGAAAAGCTGTCCGCCGGACTGAAAGTTATGCCATTCCATAAGCCTCCACAGTCTCGACAGGTATTCTTTCCTTATAAGCTTACGATCGCCGTAAAGCAGTTGTTTATACCTTCTGTCAAGAGCGGCAAGAGTTTCTTCCAGGCAGGTATTGATTTCGTATTCCCTTCCGCTTGCTTTTTTAAGTGAGACCGGCTCTGGTAACATATCGCCGAAGCTTTCCTGGTTTATGTTCAGTCCTATTCCTGCAATACTGTTTTCCATTTCGTCACCGAGTATCGAATTCTCGATAAGGATACCTGAAATTTTCCGTTCATCAATAAGGATGTCGTTGGGCCACTTGATCGAACATCCCCGTATATGAGCGTCGAGGAAATCGCAGATTCCCAGTGAGATGGTCATGGATAACATGAACTGGTTACGGGGTTCCAGGCTGCGGGGGTAAAGGATAATACTGAAGAGCAGGTTTTTACCTTTTTCACTTATCCAGCTGTTTCCTGCCTGGCCTCTTCCTGAGGTCTGAAATAAGGTATGTATCACCGTTCCTTCGGGATAATCGCCCGACCTGAGCAGTTCCCGTGCCTCTGTGCTGGAAGAGGAAAGCGTATCGTAAAAGACTATCTTCGAGCCTATTATCATGATCTTAAGGTATTTATTTGCCCGTGAAAAATGTTTCACTCTTATAAGGCTGGATATTTTCAGCCCTCTTCACCCTGGTCATTTATAGTCTTGATTGACAAAAATACAGATAAAGTTTGTACTTTTGCGACCTGATATCCAACAGGTAACTATTGATGAAGAAAAAGGTCGACGAAACGGATATTCTTTTAAAGAGTGTTGCAAAGGGAATGTTTCAAAAAATGGGATCTGATGTACTGAAGATAGATCTCAGGAAACTTGAGAACAGAATAGCCGATTATTTTGTTATCTGTCATGGATCTTCAGTAACCCGGGTGGCTTCGCTTTGTGAATCGGTGGAGGATACTGTGAGAAAGGAAGCGGCTGAGAAACCCTTACATATTGAGGGGCTGGAGAATTGTTACTGGGTGCTGCTGGATTACGGGAATGTTATCGTACATATTTTTCTTGAAGAGTACAGAACTTTTTACAGCCTGGAATCGTTATGGGCTGATGCTGATATTGAAGCTTTAATTGATGAAGAAAGCAAAGAGCAAGTTTATGGCAGAAAACAATGATAAATCAACAGGGAAGAAACCCGACAAGAGCCTGAAGCCCCAATTCAACAGCAACTGGATTTGGGTAATTCTTCTTGTTTCAATCCTTATGTTTGAAGTATTTTTCAGTGCCCGGACGACGCCCAAGACCACCAAAAGTGCTCTGATAGGCATGATAGAAAAACGTCATGTGGAGCGTCTTGTTGTCGTCAACAATGAAGTGGCGGAGATTTTCCTGACCGCGGAGGCAGTTGAATCGGGAGATTATACCGATCTGCCGAAGCAGTCGAAGGGTATGGGGCTGCAGGTTCCCAAACCTCATTACACATATAAATTCGGAGACCTCAGCAACTTCGAGGATTTCCTCAAGGCCACCCAGGAAGCATCTGATTACGATAAGTCCACTATGCTTTATCCTGAGTATGAGACCAGACGTAATTATTTCACCGAGGTAATTCTGCCCTGGCTTCTGCTCCCGGCAATACTGATCTTTGCATGGATAATCATAATGAGAAGGATGGCGGGTGGAGCCGGAGGTGGCGGAGCAGGAGGGATATTCAGCGTCGGGAAGTCGAGAGCTCAGATCTTCGACAAGGATACCAATGTAAAGATCAACTTCAGCGATGTGGCCGGACTGGAGGAAGCCAAGACTGAAGTGATGGAAATAGTTGATTTCCTTAAAAATCCTAAAAAATACACCCAGCTTGGAGGCAAGATTCCCAAGGGTGCACTCCTGATAGGTCCTCCGGGAACAGGAAAGACTCTGTTGGCCAAGGCTGTTGCCGGAGAGGCGAATGTTCCTTTTTTCTCGATCTCAGGATCCGATTTTGTTGAGATGTTTGTCGGGGTGGGAGCCTCAAGGGTGAGGGACCTGTTTAAGCAGGCTAAGGAGAAAGCCCCGTGCATAGTTTTTATCGATGAAATAGATGCAGTAGGAAGAGCAAGGGGGAAAAATGTAAACTTCGGATCGAACGATGAACGCGAAAACACTCTGAACCAGCTTCTTACAGAAATGGATGGCTTTGGTACCAATATGGGTGTCATAATACTTGCAGCTACCAACAGGGCCGACATTCTCGACAGGGCTTTGCTTAGAGCAGGACGTTTCGACAGGCAGATCCATGTAGAGTTGCCTGATCTGAGCGAACGCGAAGCTATCTTTAAGGTTCATCTTCGTCCGATTAAGCTCGAAAAGAATTTCGATGTTGTCTTTCTTGCAAAACAGACTCCGGGGTTTTCGGGAGCAGATATTGCCAATGTCTGTAACGAATCGGCACTTATCGCAGCCAGGAAGAACAAGACGGTTGTGGAAAAGCAGGATTTTCTGGATGCTATCGACAGGATAGTAGGAGGTCTTGAACGAAAGAATAAGATCATATCCATGGACGAGAAGAAGACCATTGCTTTTCACGAAGCCGGTCATGCAACAGTCAGCTGGCTTCTCGAACATGCCAGCCCGCTTGTGAAAGTTACCATTATACCCAGGGGCAGAGCTCTCGGAGCTGCATGGTATCTGCCTGAGGAGAGACAGATCACAACACGCGAGCAGCTTCTTGACGAGATGGCATACGCTCTCGGTGGACGCGCTTCGGAAGAGCTTATCTTTGGGAAAGTGTCGACAGGAGCCCTGAGCGACCTGGAAAAGATAACCAAGCAGGCTTATGCCATGGTCGCATTTTTCGGAATGAGCGAGAAAGTTGGTAATGTGAGTTTCTATGACTCTTCAGGTCAGTCGGATTTCGGATTCACGAAACCCTACAGCGAGAAAACAGCCGAGGTCATCGACCAGGAAGTGAAGAAGCTGATTGAAGAATCATACGAAAGAGCCAAATCGGTTCTGAAAAAACATATGAAGGGGCTCAGGGAACTGGCAAACCTGCTGCTCGAAAGGGAGGTCATTTTCAGCGAAGATCTTGAAAGGATCTTCGGTAAGAGAAAAGCCGAACTGCTGCGTGAGCAGAGAGAGAAGAAAGAACAGAAAGAGCAAAAAGAGCAGAAAGTCAGCGAGCCGGCTGACAAAAATATTCAGGAACAGGTAATACAGAAGCCTGTTGAGGAAGAGCTTAAGGAAACTGACAAAAAAGCCGCGAAAACAGTCAGAAGGAAGAGCAGAAAAGCGGAAGGAGATGGATCAGAAGGATCAGCCGGCTTGTTCGGTTCGGAATAAAATGAAATTTGTAAAATATCAGGGTTAAATTGGATAATCTCTTCAGAAGAACTGTAACCGGAGTTTTTATCGTGGTTTTTACACTGGGCGGCTTCTGGCTTCACCCGGTCAGTTTCTTTCTTACAGGTCTTGTAATACTTATCGGAACAATGACCGAATATTATCTGATGGTGCGGAGTGCAGGAATAACTCCGCGTATAACTGAAGGGATAATCACAGGAGTAGCCGTTTATACCCTGTCTGCCCTCGTTTCGGCAGGATATCTGTCTGTCCGCTACCTGCTGACGCTTGTCCCGCTGGCAATAATTCTGATGATATCGGAGCTTTACAGAAAGCAGGAAAGGCCCTTTGATTCGCTGGCACACACATTTTTCCCGCTGTTCTATCTGGTCGTTCCTGTTTCACTGATACCATTTTCGGCATTTTCACAGTCAGGACTGCAGGCTCTGCTCCCTCACGGGAATCTCGTCTTCTCGCCCGGCCTTATAATAGGCTTTTTTATCCTTTTATGGGTTAATGATTCGGCTGCATACCTGGCTGGAACAACATTCGGCCGGCACAGGTTGATGGAAAGGATCTCACCGAAAAAATCGTGGGAAGGTTTCTTGGGCGGATTGCTGTTCTCAATTGCGATCGCATGGTTCCTCTCGGGATGGTTTGGTGTTGTAGACAGGAACAGGTGGCTTATAATAGCTGTGATTATACCGGTCGCAGGAACCTTTGGGGATTTGTTCGAATCGATGCTTAAGAGAAGCCTGGGAGTGAAAGACTCTGGCACCATTATGCCGGGGCATGGAGGTTTCCTCGACCGTTTCGACAGTGCAGTGTTCTCTTTTCCGTTTGTACTGCTTTTTGTCCTGTTTTTTGGTTGATTCTTCAAACATGAGTAAATTTGTATAAAATTTTATATCGATGAGCATTCACAGAGAAGGATATAAAATTCTCGTTTTCGGTTTTCTGACTTTACTGCTCCTGAACATTATCGTCATGCTTGTTGTTGAAAATAACATGCTGGTGAAATGGATAATGGGAATAGGATCACTGATGCTATACGTGTTTCTTGTATTCTTCTTCCGTCTGCCTGCAAGGCATCTTGAGCCAGACCCGGGTCTTATTTATGCTCCTGCCGACGGGAAGGTTGTGGTTATTGAGGAAACGGATGAGAATGAATATTTCAGGGATAAGAGACTTCAGGTATCAATATTTATGTCGCCTCTGAACATGCACAGCAACAGGTATCCTGTATCGGGGAAGGTCAAATATGTTGAATATCATCCCGGTCGTTACCTGGTGGCGTGGCATCCGAAATCATCACTGCTTAATGAGCGGTGCAGCATTGTTATAGAACGGGAAGACGGCACAGAGATACTTGTCAGGCAGATAGCAGGTGCTCTGGCAAGAAGGGTGGTTACCTATGCCTCCAAAAACCAGGTGGTAAGCCAGGGCGAAGAGCTGGGTTTTATCAAATTCGGCTCAAGGGTTGACATCTTCCTGCCTCCGGGGACAGAGATTGAGATTCCCATTCTCCAGCAGGTAAGGGCCAACAAGAGCATTATTGCAAAAATCTGAAAGTCTGAATAATGAAAGCTAAAGACGACAGGACCATCGATATAACCGATGGCGTGAAATGGATTGGGGTGCTTGACTACGACATCACCACCTTCGATATCGTGATGACGACCGAATTCGGGACAACCTACAATTCATACTTTATCGGTTCAGAAAAAAAAGCAATTGTTGAGGTTGCCAAGCTCAGGTTCTTCGATACCTATGTGGAGAAGCTCAGGAGCCTGACCGATCCTTCACAGATAAGTTATATAATCCTCAACCACACTGAGCCAGACCACTCTGGAAGCCTTAGAAGACTTCTTGAACTTGCTCCTGATGCAACGGTGGTGGGAAGCGGGAATGCAATAAGATACCTGGGCGATATGCTGAATATCCCCTTCCGTTCGCTGACGGTTAAAGACGGAGACACCCTCGATCTGGGTAACAGAACACTGAAATTCATATCAGCTCCCAATCTTCACTGGCCTGATTCAATGTACACATGGCTTGAAGAGGAGAAGATACTTTTTACCTGTGATTCATTCGGAGCACATTATTGCGATGCCGGGATGAAGGATGAGCTCAGCGAAGATTATCTGAAGGCATTCAAATACTACTTTGATGTAATCCTGAAACCTTTCAGCAGGTTCATGATAAAAGCCATTGAAAGGATAAAACCCCTTAACGCCGAATATATCTGTACGGGTCATGGTCCGATACTTAGGGATAACAGGAACACGATAGTCGACCTTACGGAGAAATATGCCAGGGAGTATCTGGAGTTAACCCAGGAACAGGCCCGGCGCAGAGTCCTTATAGCCTATGTTTCGGCATACGGATATACAAAAATGGCAGCCGAATTAATAGCTGCGGGCATAAGAGAGATATCTGATTTTAGCGTTGAACTGGCTGATATTGAACTTATGGAACCGGGTGAAATGGATGCACGCCTTACAGTTGCCGATGCTCTCCTTGTTGGTTCACCCACGATAAATCAAAATACCCTTCTTCCTGTTTATAAGCTTTTTGCCGTTATAAACCCGATAAGGGACAGGGGGAAGCTGGCAGGCGTTTTCGGCTCTTACGGATGGAGCGGTGAAGCTCCGGTCATTATCTCGTCGGCATTGAAAAACCTCAAGCTGAAAGTTTTTGATGAGCCTGCTTCATTCAAGTTCCTGCCGGGAGGAGATAAGGAGGAGATGCTGAGAGAATACGGAAGGAGATTCGGTAAGCAATTCGAAGAGGAGTGTGCCGGTAAATAGTATTCCGGGTGCCTGAAAGAAAAAAGGAGGGTGGATCAGATACGATCCGCCCTCCTTACATTTAATCCCTTGCTGAATTCTTACGAAATCTTGATCTGCTTGGTGATCTTCGACTTTTCTTCCTCATTCTTGGGAAGCTCGACAGAGAGCACACCATCCTTGTAGGAAGCGCCGATTTTTTCCTTGTCAACATTCTCGGGGATATAGAAACTTCTGCAGAAAGATGAATAGCTGAACTCCTTCCTCATGTATCCATCACCCGATTCGGTTGTTTCATCCTTTGTCTCAGACGAGATGGTGAGAACATCCTCATTGACATCAATTTTAAGATCCTTTTTATTCATTCCCGGAACAGCCAGCTCGAGAACGAAATTCTTTTCATTTTCCTTTATATTCACCGCCGGCATCGAGGTGGTACGGTTATTCAGTACAGGGAAAAAATCGTCGTCAAAAAGATTTGACAAAAACGGGCTGTAGCTTCTTCTGGTAATTGTTGGTAACATGGCTTTGTCCTCCATTATTTTAAGTTATACATTTTTTTTGTTTTCATCACCATACAGACAAGTTCTGTTCCAAAGCTAAAAGCATGCCAATACGGCATGTTTTGTCTTATTTATGCCGACAAAATGGCAGGTTATGTAATTACAAAAATTTAGTTTAGGTTTGTAATTAATGAGTTTTTCATGAAAGTTACCTGGAGGAGCATACTGGTTTTCATAGCGGTTGTTTTGCTGCTGGCGCTTGCGTGGTTTTACCGCAACATTGTGGTTTATGTTCTCGTGGCGGGGGTGTTTTCGATAGTTGGCCGACCTCTTGTTGACCTGCTTTCGAAAATAAGGATCAGACGCTTGAGATTTCCCCGGGCTCTTGCCGCTCTGATAACACTGGCGGTGATACTGGGTTTCATAGCCCTCTTTTTTGTGATTTTCGTTCCGTTGATAACGCGACAGGTAAATTATCTGTCAACAATTGACAGTGAGAAGATCGTGCAGCTGATCCGCGGCCCTATCGAAAAGGCAGAGAACATTATAAGATCGCTGAACAGGGAAGTGGCAGAGGAACTGTCGCTATGGGATTATTTCAACCAGAAGGTTTCGGAGATACTGAACATAGAGGTGATCCAGAATTTTCTGGGTTCGGCCATCGGGACTGTAGGAACAATTCTTGTTGCACTTTTTTCGATCTCATTTATCACATTTTTCTTCCTTAAAGATCAGCATCTGTTTTTTGAATCAATACTCATGTGGGTGCCCGACAAGTATATCGACAACTTTTCACGGGCGCTATATTCGATAAAGAACCTGCTAACAAGATATTTTATCGGGGTTATGATACAGAGCACCTGTATCATGATACTTGTTACCACAGGGATGACCCTGGTGGGTATCGATTTTCAGCAGGCCCTGGTGATGGGCCTCATCGTGGGAGTTTTGAATATCATTCCTTATGTGGGTCCCTGGCTTGGCTTTTTCATTGCAGTGACAATGGGTATCGCCTCACATATCAATTATGATTTTGCCACTGTTGTCAGTCCTCTCATATTCTTTATGGTGATAGTTATTTTCGTTGTTCAGTTTATTGATAATGTTGTTTTTCAACCTGTTATCTTTTCCAACAGTGTGAGGGCTCACCCCCTGGAGATTTTCATCGTGGTGCTGGCTGCAGGATTTGCGGCAGGAGTCCCCGGTATGATCCTGGGGATCCCCGGATATACCGTGATCAGGGTTTTTGCCAGGGAATTTTTCTATAATTTCAAACCTGTACAGAAGATAACCTCCGGACTGACACCAGGAAATATCGGGACCACGATAGGGATGAACAATGATGAAGACCCGGAGGATGAGGTAACAGAAAAAATTGTCAGGAAAGTTCGTAAGACCAGAAGAAATAAACAGGAGTAAGTGCCCGTATAACAAATATGAAAAATTCTGAAAATGACGCACCGGGTTTGCTGACAAGGATCTTCAGGTTTTATTATGAAGGTTTCACAAACATGTCATCATGGGGCAGAAAGGTGTGGATCATTATCATTATTAAACTCTTCCTGATCTTTGTCGTTTTAAAGATTTTCTTCTTTCCCGATTTTTTAAGCAGGAATTATGAAAATGATGAACAAAGAAGTGAATACGTACTTGATCAAATAACCAAAACACCTGAAGCTGATGATTGAAACTGCTGACTTATCTCTTGTTGACTGGTCGAGGGCCCAGTTTGCGCTGACAGCCATGTACCATTGGTTGTTTGTTCCCCTCACACTGGGACTATCATTTATTGTTGCCATTATGGAGACAATATATGCAAAGACCGGCAGGGAGGAATGGAAACGTATGACCAGATTCTGGATGACCCTTTTCGGAATAAACTTCGCGATAGGAGTGGCAACCGGGATAATACTCGAATTTGAATTTGGCACCAACTGGTCCAATTATTCATGGTTTGTGGGTGACATCTTCGGAGCTCCCCTTGCCATTGAAGGGATTCTTGCATTTTTCCTGGAATCAACTTTCGTTGCAGTGATGTTTTTCGGGTGGGACAAGGTGAGTAAAAAGTTCCATCTCACATCCACCTGGCTTGTTGCTGTGGGTGCAAACCTGTCGGCCTTATGGATACTTGTCGCAAATGCATGGATGCAAAACCCCGTGGGTATGGAATTCAATCCGGAGACAGCCCGAAATGAAATGGTCGATTTCTGGGCTGTGCTCTTTAACCCGGTCGCTGTCGATAAGTTCCTGCATACCATTTTCTCAGGCTTCCTCCTCGGTTCGGTTTTTGTAATGGGAGTGAGTGCATGGTTCCTTCTTAAGAAAAGAGAAGTGTGGCTTTCAAAGATGAGTATTATGATCTCGGCCATCTTCGGACTTCTCTCCTCGCTGATGGTTGCCTTTACCGGAGATACTTCAGCCCGCACCCTGGCTAAGGTACAACCGATGAAGTTCGCAGCCATGGAAGCACTCTATGAAGGGAGCTCCGATGCAGGGCTGGTGGCTTTCGGGATACTGAAAAAATCGGAAGAAAAGATCGGTGTTGAAAAGCAGGGCCATGATTTTGTCACAAAGATCAAAATACCAGGTCTTCTTTCAATAATGACAGGAGGAAGCCGCGACGTCTTTGTTCCGGGAATAAGGGATCTCCTTAATATCGGGGATTCAACAAGGAACATATATTCTGTAAATGAGATGATGGAAAGAGGGACATTCGCAAGAGAGATCCTCAACGATTACAAGAGAGCCAGAATGATTAACGACGAGGAACAGATAAAGATCCTGAGCGATGAATTTTTTGGCAACAAGGAGTTCATGGACGAGTCATTCCGTTACTTCGGATACGCTTCGCTGAACCTTCCAGAGGATGCCGTGCCCAATGTTCCGATAGCATTTTACTCTTTCCATATCATGGTCATGCTGGGTTTCTTTTTCATCCTGGTATGTGTTATTGCATTGTTTTTACTGTTCCGCGATAAGCTCACAGCAAGCAAATGGTTCCTGTGGGTGGCAATTATCTCGGTGCCACTGGTTTATATAGCCAGTGAATCGGGATGGATAGTTGCTGAGATGGGCCGGCAGCCGTGGATCATCCAGGATCTTATGCCGGTTTCGGTAGCGGTGACAAAACTGAGTACCGGTTCTGTCATCACCACTTTCATACTTTTTGCACTACTCTTCACTGCACTCCTTGCAGCCGAAGTATCAATAATGCTGAAGCAGATAAAAACAGGACCAAAACATTAGGAGGATTATTATGACAGCAATGATCACACATATTTTTTTGCAGCAGTACTGGTGGGTGATAGTATCCATTCTGGCCAGTCTGCTCGTATTTCTTATGTTTGTCCAGGGCGGACAGGGCCTGATATTCTCACTGCCGGGAAATGAAAGCCAGAAGCGTATGATAGTGAACGCCATGGGACGAAAATGGGAGTTTACCTTTACCACGCTTGTTACGTTCGGGGGAGCCTTTTTCGCTTCCTTCCCGCTTTTTTATGCCACCAGCTTCGGCGGTGCATACTGGCTGTGGATAGCAATCCTCTTCAGTTTCACCATTCAGGCCGTAGCTTATGAATACCGCTCAAAGCCATCAAACCTGCTGGGGACAAGAACTTTTGACATATTCCTCTATGTAAACGGTATGGCCGGTCCTTTCCTGATAGGAATTGCCGTGGCTACATTTTTTACAGGTGCCTTCTTCAGGCTCGATTTTATGAACAGTGTCACCTGGGCAACCCCTTTACACGGACTGGAAGCTCTTCTCAGCGGGAAGAACCTTGC
Source organism: Bacteroidales bacterium (assembly GCA_016936435.1). Taxonomy (GTDB): domain Bacteria; phylum Bacteroidota; class Bacteroidia; order Bacteroidales; family VadinHA17; genus LD21. The sequence goes on along the minus strand of JAFGXX010000226.1, from coordinate 606 downwards.
CCTCGGCCTGGCCGTTCTGTTCCTTTCAAGGACCAACGGACTTCTCTACCTGATCAATTCCGTTGAAGATGAAGACCTCCTGGTAAGATCGCGTAATAAATTGATAATAAATTCAATAGCCTTCCTGCTCTTCTTCCTTATCTTCCTGTTCTCCATTTTATTCATGGAAGGTTTTGCAGTAAGCGACGACGGGGGAATAGTAAAGGAGAAGTTTAAATATCTCCATAATCTTATCCAGATGCCTCTGGTACTGATAATCATGCTGGCTGGTGTAGTCGCCCTTCTCCTGGGCATAGGCATTACGGTTTTCAGGGGAGAGCGCAACGGGATCTGGTATGCCGGAGCAGGGACTGTCCTTGCAGTTCTGGCTCTGATGCTTATCGCCGGCTTCAATAATACACCATTCTATCCCTCCCTTCACGATCATGCCAGCTCACTTACCATAGAAAACGCATCGTCGAGCAGGTTCACCCTTTCAACTATGTTCTACGTATCATTCATAATCCCCTTTGTGATCGCATATATCTGGTATGCGTGGAAGTCGATCAACAGGAAAAGGATCACAGGCGAGGAACTTGAAGGAGGAGAGGGGCATGTTTATTGAGT
>JAFGXX010000042.1 GCA_016936435.1 Bacteroidales bacterium | reverse complement strand
CTTCTCAATTGTCTCCCTGGTAATATGATCTGTGGGATAACTGTTATCGATCTCGGTTTCAAGATCATAAGAGGGAGTAGTAGCCCCGATATGAATTGTAGCCTCATATCCTTTGTCAAGGTCCCGGAACTCTTCCACTCTTTTGGTAGCTTTTCCGGTACATATTATCATCAAACCAGTGGCAAGAGGATCAAGCGTGCCGGCATGCCCTACTTTTAGCTTTTTCAGGCCCAGCTCTTCCTTTAACATTATACGTATCTTATTTACCAGATCAAAAGATGTCCAGTAAAGTGGTTTATTGAACAACAGAACTGCTCCTTCTGCGAAAAAATCTCTGTTTTCTGCCCCGTTCATTCTAACTCAATATTACTGAAACAAGTCCTGCGACAGCACAGTAAACCGCAAACCAGATAAACCTGCTTCTTCTTACAAGCTCAATCATCCAGCGGCATGCTGCATAACCCGAAATGAATGCAGCTATAAAACCTGTAATTATCAAACCGGCCCCGGTACTTCCCGACATCGCTTCACCGGATATTATTTCAAGGAAATTTGCTCCTATAACCGGGACCAGAACCATAAGGAAAGAAAACCTGGCCATCTCATGCTTGTTGTTACCAATAAGAAGTCCGGTTGAAATTGTCGCTCCCGATCTTGAAATACCCGGTATCACGGCAATAGCCTGGGCGATACCGATAATAAGAGCATCAAAGTAGCCGATACTTCTTTCCTTTTTCCTGACAAAATGTGCCAAAGCCAGTAAACCTGCTGTAACAAGAAGCATTGATCCCACAAAAACAAGATTGCCGTTGAACATTTCTTCAATCCGCTCCTTCAGGAATATCCCTGCCAGCCCGACGGGAATCATTGATATCATTAGCTTTATAATATATGCTGTCTGTTCATTCATCCTGAATTTCAACACACCTGTAATAAGCTTCAGAATCTCGTCCCTGAAAACCACAATTGTACTAATGACTGTCGCACCGTGAACGGCTACGGTAAAATAAAAACTTTCTTCCGGACTAACACCGAAAAGGTATTTGGCTATTTCAAGGTGACCGGAACTGCTTACAGGTAAAAACTCCGTCAAACCCTGAAGAATTCCGAGGAGAACAGCTTCAAGATAATTCATGGTCAGAATGCCGATAATTAAGTAAAATTACAGATGGACTAAGTCCAGCACTATGCTCAGGAATATTTTTTCCGTCCGGACCCTGGATGTGAAATGATCCGGTTTCTTTTCTTACCTCCATGCAGTTACTGGTCTTCTCCCGGCTTTTTCATAATAGCCCATATCTCAAAGATGAATCCTGCAAGTACTACAATCGGAGCAAGTGTAATCCTTCTGAAGCTGAATATTTTTTCATTGAATTCATTCGGATCTTCCGATTTTCCGCCCAGCATAAGCAGAAATCCTACGACAATAATTGCAAAACCTATGGCAAGAAGTTTATAATTTTCGCGCCCTAGTGCAAAATGCAATTTTTCCTTATTCTCATTTTTTGCAGCCATATAAGATCAATAATATAATTTGTCTTCAGAAATACTAAGGTATTTGTTAACCGAAAAATAGGTTGATATCACGTTAATCAGAACTCCTGTAAAAATTATAACCACTCCGAGCAGTATGAGAAGATTCGTGTTCTCAAATGTGAACATCATAAAAAATTCTTTCTCAATAAGATATAAAAGACCTGTCATCAGTGTCATCGCAACAATAGCTGCCAGAAATCCGTGAAATGCACCCTGTAGAAGGAAGGGCTTTCTGATGAAAGACCTGGTTGCGCCTACCAGCTGCATTGTCCTTATAAGGAATCTTTTCGAATACACCGAAAGTCTGATCGTATTATTTATTATTGTAAGTGCGATCAGAAACAGGAAGAAGCTGATAACAAGAAGAAAAAGACTTACTTTCTTTACATTTTCATTTATCAGAAGCAATAACGACTCAGGAATGATAACATCATCAACAAAAGGATACAGCAGTATGTACTTTTCAATCTTTGACACACTGTCAGGCTTTGTATATTCCGAAACCAGATATACATCTATCGATGGCGGAAGGGGATTATCACCCAGAAAGCTTATGAAATCCTCTCCAAGCTCTTCCTTCATGCTGGCAGCGGCTTCGTCTTTTGACACATACTCTGTCGATTTTATGTAGGCTTTGGCATCAAGATCCTTCTGAAGCATCCTGATATCTGCCTCCTTTGCCGCATCATCGAGCATTATCGAAAATGAAAGGCTTTCCCTGAAATAGTCAGAAAGTTCACGGGCATTGATCAGAACAAGCCCCAGAATGCCGAGAAGAAAAAGCACTAGCGACACGCTTACCACAAGTGTAAGATATGAACTTCTCAGCCTTGCTCTGGTTGCCCTGTTTTCATTATTCGCCATCCCGTAACACTTTCAAAAACCCAAAAGAAATTAAGGTCTCCTGCCCCTGATTTTGCGCCTCAGACCTCTATCACTATTCAACCACCGTCATCCACCCAAACTCATCGGGCTCATCTCCATTCTGGATACCGACAAGCTTTTTATATAATTGCATTGTAAGCTTACCGGGCTCACCATCACGGCAATATTCATAAATTCTGTTCATATCCGGATCCACTATCTTTCCGATAGGACTTATTACTGCTGCTGTACCACATGCACCGACCTCCTCAAAAGTCTCAAGCTCTTCCACCGGTATCCTTCTTCTTTCCGTCTTGATACCAAGTTTCTCTGCAATTTCCATCAGGCTCTTGTTTGTTATTGATCTGAGAATTGATTCAGATTTTGGTGTAATATACGTATTGTCCTTTATCCCGAAAAAATTAGCCGGTCCGCATTCGTCGATATATTTTTTCTCCCTGGCATCCAGGAATATCGAGCTCGAAAAACCCTGTTCTTTGGCAGATATAAGTGCCCGCAGACTGGCGGCATAGTTACCTCCCACCTTAAAGGTTCCTGTACCAAGGGGAGCTGCTCTGTCAACATCCCTGCAGATCATCATATTTACCGGTTTGATACCTCCCTTGAAGTAGGGGCCGACCGGTGTTACGAACACCAGAAAAGTATACTCAGCAGAAGGTTTTACACCTACTTCGGCACCGCTGCCAAAAAGGAGTGGTCTCACGTAGAGAGTGGCACCTGAACCGAAAGGAGGGATGTATTTCCTGTTCATATTGATCGCCATAAAAATCGCTTCCCTGAACAATTCAGGAGGAACAGGAGCCATCTTAATGCCTTCGGCCGAATGGATAAACCGGCTGGCATTCTCCTCCCATCTGAACACTCTGACTTTACCGTCTTCACCCATATAGGCCTTCATACCTTCAAAAGCTTCCTGCCCGTAATGGAGTCCGGTTGCTGCTATATGAACATTAATATATTCCGAATCCGAGACCTCAGGGCTGCTCCATTTGCCATCCCTGTAATAGCAGCGAATATTGTAATCCGTCTTAATGTATCCAAATGACAGATTTTTCCAGTCAAGTTGCTCCATAATTCTCTATTTAATTTAACGCCATAAAAGTACATTAAAATAGCTTATCTGCATTTCCCTTACAATAAGGTTTTGATTCAGTTTGTTCACTCGGGCAATACAAAATCCGGAAGACGCTTCTACCATTGCTGAATGTCAACGAAAGCGATAATCTGCTCCTCAATTGATTTGCTTCTTAATAATCTGGCAGTTTCTGTCAGAAATTCATTTTCAGTAAGGAGCTTTTTCTGTCTCGTTTTCCACTCTTCATCAGAATCAATTTTCCCGTATGCTTTTTCTTCACGAAACAAACGGCCTGTAAGAATTATGTAATCAACACGCCCCATGTAATCATACTTAGCATCGTGAAGAATTCGGTTAACCGCTTTTTCATTATTTTCGTTGAAGGAATTAATTATTATTTTTTTTACCCTGTCGATGGTTTTGCTTTCAAATCCATACCCTGGTAACATTTCTTCTGCAGCCCTAACGGAAGCAGCTTCCGGATTATCATAATCATAAATATAACCCGTATACAGGAACATTGCTGCAAGTTTAAGATCGACCATATCCTCATCGGATAATTTTTCAGCATTAGCCAGAAGCTCAGCCTGCCTGCAGATATTCTTTGTAAGAGCAGAATCATGAAAATAGAGATCGGGGGAAGCCTCTTCTTCAAACATTTTTATCACAGCTTCTTCAAGATCCTGAAGCCTTATCATCTGCATCCTCAGTTTAAATTTTTTGTTCGGACGTCCTTCATTGTCGCTAAGATCCGGATTTATACCGGTAACAAAATACATGTCAAGCTCTCCTTTGTACTTGACAGGCATCCTTCCACGGTGTTCGCAAATAAAAAAATCCTTCACAAATTCATAGGTAGTTCCCGAAATGTTAATTTTCCCCGCTTCACCCGACGATTCCATTCTGCTAGCAGTATTGACAGTGTCTCCCCAGATGTCGTATGAAAGTTTTTTCTGCCCGACAACTCCCGCAACCACCGTTCCTGTATGTATCCCTATCCTGATATCCCAGTATTTCATCCCCTCGATATCAGTTGACTCCTTAAGTTTGATCATATATTTCTGCATCTCCAGTGCTGCCAGGATAACCTCAACAGGATTAGTGCGGTTTTTTTCCGGAATGCCACCGGCACACATATATGCATCTCCGATGGTTTTTATCTTTTCTATCCCAAACCTCTCAACAACTGAATCAAAGTAGAAAAAAAACTTGTCCAGTTCATCAATCAGAACTTCCGGATTTGTCTCCTCTGCTATCTTTGTAAAGCCCTGTATATCTGAAAACAGAACCGTCACAAAATTATATTTGATCTTCGTGGCCTTACCTTTTTCCATGATCTCGCTGGCAGTGTTTTTCGGAAGTACGTTTGCAAGCAGAGTATCTGATTTTTCCTTTTCAGCAATAAGATCTTCTGTCCTTTTGTTTATTATCTGTTCCAGCATGTGCTGCGTTCTGGCAAATCTGAGATTTTGTGAAGCGAAGAGAAACCACAGGATCAGAGAAGCCATGGTTATATATAATATTATGGCAACAGGAGAAAAATACCATAGGGGAAGGACCCTGAAATGAAATATCATTACTTCACCAGTAGCTCTTCCCATAAAATATCTCACATAAAAATAGTACCTGCCTGGAGGAAGGTTGGTGTACTCCTTATATCCAAGCTCATGCCAGACACTCCAGCCTCCATCATATCCGTCAAGATAAAACTGATAAACAGCCGAGTCGGCTACTTCAAGGTCAAAAGCTATGTTCCTGTGACGGAAATCAAGGATCAGTATATCTCTGTCGCCAGTCTCCGGCCTGATGACCGAATCACCATTTATTATTACCCTGTTAAGTGTCGGATTTATTTTCCCTTCCTGATCAGAGGCTGAAAGAATAAAAGTATGGAAAATTAACAGGATGAATAACTGAAGGCGTATCTTATGTTGGATGACCGGGAAAACCATCTGAGAAGCTATAATTGCCAGTCCAAATGTAGCACATTAAAGACAGTGCTCAAAAGGAAAGATCAATTTTCATATTTTTACACTCAGTAAAACGTCAGAAACATGCGCTTAGTGTTTGCCACAAATAACGACAATAAAGTCAGGGAAATAAACCATATCCTCGGAGATAACTTCAGCCTCCTGAGCCTCGGGGATCTTGGTCTCAATGAAGATATCCCTGAAAATGAACCAACCATAGAGGGAAATGCCCTCCATAAGGCAAGATATATCTATAACCGTTTGAATATCCCGGTTTTTGCAGATGACACAGGGCTTGAGATAGATGCTCTGAACGGGCTTCCCGGAGTTCATTCAGCCCGTTTTGCCGGCGACACAAAAGACTCTGCTGCCAATATCGAAAAGGTCCTCTGCATGATGAAAGATGCCGTAAACCGTTCAGCAAGATTCAGGACCGTTATTGCATTGATAATTGACGACAATGAATTCCTTTTTGAAGGCGTGGTGAAGGGAACCATAATTTCAGAAAAACGAGGTAAAGAAGGCTTTGGCTATGATCCTGTATTTGTGCCTGAAGGTCAGGACAGGACTTTCGCAGAGATGTTACTGGGTGAAAAAAATCAGATCTCCCACCGTGCCATTGCATTTGAAAAACTGAAAACATTTCTGAATAATTACCCTGAGACATACAATAAACCAGGATAATCTCATGTTAATCCCCTGATGAGGAATTCATTGATAATAACGCTGTTGCTAACAGCATCATCCCTTCTGACAGGACAGACACCTGTAGGGTCATGGACAGATCACCTTAACTATAATCTGGCTAAGACAGTTGCAGTGGGCTCAGGGGAGGTCTTTGCATCAACAGGCTCATCGATGATGGTTTACAACAAACATTTTAACCAGCTCAGGAAACTCTCAAGAGTCAACGGATTATCAGAAACGGGCATAAGTACAATCGGATGGTCTGATTCTTACGAAACACTTGTGGTCGCATATTTGACATCAAACGTTGATCTGATTCAGGGAAATGTAATTTATAATATCCCAGATATAAGCCGTAAATATATTCCCGGGAAAAAAACCATTAACAAAATAGAAATAAACGGCAAATATGCCTACCTGGCCTGCAGTTTTGGAATCGTACTTATAGATCTGGAAAAGAAGGAGATACATGATACATGGAAGCCGGGCAACGAAATTTCAACAGCAGAAGTATTCGATCTGGCTTTTGGCAACGGGAAAATCTTTGCCGCAACCTCTATCGGAGTGTTCAGTGCCGATCTCAATAATCCCGGTCTTGCCTATTATGGCAACTGGTCACTCTCAGCCTCACTGCCATCGCCCGCTGCAAATTACTCCCATGCGATTTATGTAAATGGCACACTGTATGTCAACAGGACAGGTCCTTTTCTTCCAGGTGATACCATTTACGCGGTAGATGAAGGATGTTCAGTATTCAGCTATAACCCCGGGGTCAGATTCAGATCTATGGAAGAATCCGAAAACGGTTTCGTCATTTCCACGGGCATCGCTGTTCATTACTACAACAATGAAGGTTCACAAACAGATTTTTTTGACACATACAGCAGTGGTTCATTGAATATAAATCATGTAATTTATAAAGACGGACTTACCTGGATTGCAGATCTTTCCCGCGGGCTGGTAATAAGAGACAGTGAAGAATTCACATTCCTTACACTCCCCGGGCCCCTTTCAGCCGATGTTGTAAATGTCACATCCCTGAACGGGAAAACAGTTGTATGCGGAGGATCGGTTGACGTCTCATGGAATAACATCTGGAGACCCCTGCAGGTCTCGGTGAACGAAAATAACAACTGGACAACTATTTCATCTCCCTCACTTTTCGATCCCATAAGGGCTTTCATCGATCCTGTCAATGCCGGTCATTTTTTTATTTCCACCTGGGGTAGCGGTCTCCTGGAATATCAGAATAACGAACTTATCAATCAGTTCACCTATACCAATTCACCGCTGCAGACTATAATTCCCAACCAGCCTTTTGTAAGGATCTGCGGGATGGCAATGGATGGTTCCGGAAATCTCTGGCTTACACAAACCGAAGTTCCCGGAAGCATTAAAACACTTAGATCAGACGGCACATGGATAGTAAACCCGCTTACTTTAAATGTCCCGGCAGTGGGCGACATTATTATTGCAAGAGACGGTAAGAAATGGATTGTTCTCCCCCGCGGCAACGGTGTTTTTATCCTTGATGACAAGGGTAGCCCTGAAAATTTCTCTGATGATGATTCACGCGAGATACTTATAACCGACAATGAAAACAGGATCATTTCAAATGTATATTGCATCACTGAAGACCTTGATGGTAATATATGGATCGGAACTGATCAGGGGCCGGTAATATATTATAACCCGGGAAGGATTCTTGAAGACGACATCAGGGCATACCGAATAAAAATACCCCGGAATGACGGAAGCGGACTTGCAGATTATATGCTCGGCACTGAGACCATAACGTCAATCGCGGTCGACGGGGCAAACAGAAAATGGCTTGGAACAGCTTCTTCCGGAGCTTATCTTCTTTCACCCGACGGGACAAAGCAGATAGTGAATCATAACGAGTCTAATTCACCATTGTTTTCAAATACCATTAACAGTATTGCTGTTGATGAAAAAAACGGAAATGTATGGTTTGCCACTTCAAGAGGGTTAATATCTGTCCGAGGTGACGCGATTGAAGGTAAAACTTCCTTTTCCGGCGTTTACTCCTTTCCCAATCCGGTAAGGGAAGATTATGAGGGAAATGTAACCATTACCGGACTGATGCGCGACACACAGATCAGGATCACCGATATAAGCGGTAACCTTGTCTATAAAACAGTCTCCGACGGCGGCCAGGCTTCCTGGGATCTTACAACTTATAACGGGAAGAGGGTTTCCACAGGAGTATACGTTGTTTTCTGTACCAGCCCCGACGGCTCGAAATCGGATGTAACCAAAATTCTGGTGATCAACTGATCTTCCTCATTCCCGACCTTCATCCGAGACAATATCTTCATAGGGTGAAAAATTATTCCGTTATCAGGCTTTGTATCCGTTCTATCTGAAGTTGTTTGTTAACTTCCCTCAGACTTCTGGCAGTCTGGGTAAAATACTGGTGGCCCGAAATGAATTTAACCTGCAGCTTGTTCCAGTCATTGAGTGATCCCATTTTGTTCTGTGCCTTCAGCTCTTCAAACAGGGTGTTGGAAACGGGAATGAAATCGCTTCTGCCCAGGTAATCAAGATCCGAATCACAGATAATCTCTTCCAGAAGATTGCCGGGCTTTGGAGGAAGTTTTGTTGCCATAATGATAGAACAAATGTTTTCTATCTGTTCAGGCGAATAATTATATGCCGGAAGCATTTGCCGTGCAATAACGGTACCATGGTATTCATGATTATCATAAGCCACGGTATGCCCGGCATCATGAAACAATGCAGCAGTCTTCAGAAGAAGTATCTCCTCGTCGCTGCATCCTTCAGCCCAGCCAATCAGCTCAACCTCCGTAACCACATCAACAGTGTGTTTTACGTTGTGATAGAAAAGATAAGAAGGGAGTTCTTTTTCGAGTTTATCGAGTATTATCTCCTGAATGTCCGTGAACTGTATCAGTCCGAATTTAATTCTGAAAGCTTCATTGGGTACTTTTCCAAGTCCGTCGACAGAAAATTCAGGTTTAAGACCTTTTACAAGATACATCTGCAGATCTTCCTTGTATTTAACAGGAAGCTTTCCAAAATACTCACATTCGAAAAATTCCTTCACAAGTTCATAAGTCATTACTGAAATCACTACCGATCCTTTTTCCGAAACCGACTCGACTCTGCTGGCAGTATTTACAGTATCACCCTTGATGTCGTAGTTTACCTTTTTCTTACCCGACACCGATGCTGTGACCGGTCCGGTGTGTATGCCGATTTTAAGGTCCCAGATGTTGTTTCCCGGCCCTCTTTTGATCATTTCGTAGGCTTCCAGGTGATTTTTCATCTCAACAGCAGCCATTACAACATCAACAGGATTTGTAATATTTTTTTCAGGTATACCTCCGGCACACATGAAAGTATCACCGATGGTTTTAATCTTTTCAATGTTGTATTTTTTTACTATGGCATCGAACTCAAAAAGTATCTCGTCAAGCTCATCCATAACCGACGATGAGTCCATCCCTTCAACAAGTTTTGAAAAGCCGTGTATGTCGGCGAACAGAACCGTCGCCATGTTGAATTTGAGCGACCTTTCCGGCTTCAGAGCTTCTGCAGCATCCTTCAGCTCTCCTGCACCGGCTCTTTCAGCCAGAGCCTTCAGTCTTTCATTCTCTTTCGAAAGCCTCTCATTCTGCTTTCCCAGTTTCTTGATCACATCTTCAAGCTCCTGGTTCTGCTTCGCAAGCCTGGCTATACGCCGAACCAGTTCTTCGGTGTTGGTCCCTGTCATTGTCAGAATTTGTTGATCAGTAAATATATAAAATCCAACAACACTATGTAATTAACGAAATGAGCAATTTATTGTATTTTTGAACAAAGTTCGATTCAGATGATCGACACAACAAGAGGTATAGTCCTTCATCAACTGAAATATAACGATTCAGGCATCATTGTCTGGGTTTATACACGCAAACAAGGCCGGCAGTCTTTTATTATTAAGGGGGCCAGGAACAGAAAACAAGGTAAACACAATGTCTTCTTCCAGCCTTTGTCAGTCCTCGAAATGGTTATTTATTACAGGGAATCGAGGGAAATACACTCCATAAAAGAATTTTCTGCAGCTTATATCCCTTCTGATATTTATCTGAATGTTAAGAAATCAGGAGTGGCGATCTTTCTCGGAGAGATGCTTTCAGCGGTACTGAAAGAAGAAACACCGAATGATGTTCTTTTTGATTTTATAGAAAATGCCATTACCTATTTCGATAAAATTCAGGAAGAATATGCCAATTTCCATATTGCCTTTCTTTCGGGACTGATAAGCTATCTTGGTTTTGAGCCGGCATCAGGCAGACATACTGCAAATACATATTTCGACATGATGAACGGAATATTTACATCTTCCCCTCCGGCCCATGGATACTATGCAGATAAGGATATTTCTGCTATCCTTGCAGGTTTCTTCAATTCATCATACGAAGAATCCGGTAAAATCTCCCTGACCGGGGCTGTAAGGAACATTGTCCTTGACAACCTTATAAGGTATTATTCTCTCCACCTGCCTGGATTGAAGAACATAAAATCGCTGAAGGTTTTAAAGGAAGTTTACGGGTAAGACAGGGAGGGAAAACCATTATTTCTTATCTTTAAAATCTGATCGGAGAACCTATGGGTATTATTCCAAAAACCGTAAGACTGCTAAACACCGCGCGACTGAATCAGATTGCTTTCTTTAAATTGCATCCCATTATAGTACAAGAACATACATTCTCCTATCTTATCAGTAAGGCCTCAGAAACAATATGGGGTAAACAATATAATTACAATTCCATTAAATCGATTGCCGATTTTCAGTTTGCAGTCCCTGTTCAGACTTATGAAGATTTTAATCCCTGGATGGAACGCCTCCGGACAGGAGAAAAAAATCTTCTCTGGCCCGGAAAAATAAAATGGTTTGCCAAATCGTCTGGAACAACTTCATCCAGGAGTAAATTCATTCCCATAACAGATGAGTCTCTCGAAAAATGTCATTACCGGGCATCAAAAGACGTCCTTGCAATTTATACCGCCAACAATCCCGAATCAAATCTATTCCCGGGTAAAGCTCTTATTCTCGGTGGAAGTCATAAGATCGACAGGGATGGCGACCATGCCCTGATCGGAGACCTTTCAGCAATCCTGATTGAAAACACACCGGCATGGTTCGACCTGGTCAGGACACCGAAAAAGGATATCATTCTGCTTGAAGATTTTGAGAAGAAGCTCGAACTGGTGACACGGTCAACCGTTAATGTAAATGTTACAAGCCTTTCCGGAGTTCCTTCATGGTTCCTTACCCTTATTAAATATATACTTGAATACACAGGGAAAAAATATCTTTCTGAGGTATGGCCCAACCTGGAGGTTTTCTTCCACGGAGGCATTAGTTTCAAACCATATCGTGAACTGTACAAAGAGCTTGTCGGAAGTGAGAAAATGCGTTATATGGAAACTTATAATGCATCGGAAGGCTTCTTCGGTATACAGGATGACCCTTCCTCTGATGATTTGCTGCTTATGCTCGATTACGGAATATTTTTTGAGTTCATCCCCGCCGACAGAGCCGGAGATAAAAATGCCCCGGTCCTTACTCTGGGAGAAGTTGAGACAGGTGTGAATTATGCACCGGTAATCTCAACAAACTGCGGCCTCTGGAGGTATATGATCGGCGACACAATAGTTTTTAGTTCTGTTAACCCTTATAAATTCAGAATCTCAGGGAGGACTAAACATTTTATTAATGCTTTCGGCGAAGAGCTAATCGTCGACAATGCCGAAAGAGCCCTGGAAAAAGCCTGTTTCGAAACAGGGGCCAGTATTATCGATTATACCGCCGGGCCTGTTTTCATGAGTAATAACTCAAAAGGTGCACATGAATGGCTGATTGAATTTGAAAAAGCTCCTTCCGACCTTACAAAATTCACTGATATTCTGGATGAAACCCTCAAGGAAATCAACTCCGACTACGAAGCAAAACGATATAAGGACATTAATCTCGTCAGACCTGTTGTCAGGCAACTCCCAAAAGATAGTTTTAAGAACTGGCTGAAGTCGAAAAATAAACTTGGAGGACAAAACAAAATACCCAGGCTCAGCAACGACAGGAAGTTTATTGAAGAAATGTATGGGGAGGCAGGGATGGAAGAAAAGAAAAGTATTTAGAGTACTTAGAGTATTTAGAGTACTT
>JAFGXX010000225.1 GCA_016936435.1 Bacteroidales bacterium | reverse complement strand
GGATAATCTCTGATTTCAAGCCCGATGTGGCTGTGGGTGTGGGAGGTTATGCAAGCGGACCCGTTATGAGGGAAGCGGGCAGAATGGGGATACCTCTGCTTATCCAGGAACAGAACAGTTATGCAGGCATGACGAACAAGATACTGGCCAGGAAAGCATCGGTGATCTGTGTGGCCTATGAGGGCATGGAGAGGTACTTCCCTGCATCAAAGATCATCAGGACCGGTAATCCTGTTCGTCAGAATTTTGATAACCTCGAAAACTATCACGATGAGGCACTTACCTTTTTCCGGCTCAAAAAAGGAGCTCCGGTGATACTGGTACTCGGAGGTTCACAGGGCGCCGGGACAATAAATAACAGCCTTTCGCAGAACATCAATAAATTAAGCTCGTCAGAATGCCAGTGGCTGTGGCAGACAGGCAGAAATTATTATGAGAAACTAAAGGAACAGGTTGCCAGGGAAGGAGCAGAGAACATATCGCTTCAAAGCTTCATTAACAGAATGGATTATGCATTTGCAGCAGCCGATATAATAATTTCAAGAGCAGGAGCAGGGACGATTTCGGAACTGTGCCTTGTGGGGAAACCTGTTATCCTGGTCCCCTCACCCAATGTGGCAGAGGATCACCAGACCAGAAATGCCCTGGCACTGTCGTATAAAAACGCAGCTGTGGTGATAAAAGATGAAGACGCTGTAAAAGTACTTGTGGATGCGGCTGTTAACCTGACTAAAAATATGGAAGAAAGAAAACTCCTCTCAGCCAGCATACTGAAGATGGCCGACAGGGATGCCGATGTAAAAATAGCTCAGGAAGTATTAAAACTGGCAGAAAGATGATTGACATTAAACGCGTTGAAGGATTCTATTTCGTCGGAACGGGAGGCATAGGGATGAGTGCCCTGGCTCTCTGGTATGCCGAAAAGGGGTTCATCGTCGCCGGATATGACAGAAACCAGACTTTTATCACTTCTTCACTTCAGGAACATGGCTGTGAAGTAACCTTTAACGATGACCCAGGTACGATACCGTCATTTTTCGCAGACAAGAAGAATCTTTCACGGATAGCCGTGGTATATACACCGGCTGTTCCTGCCGGGAACAGGATATTATCTTATTTCAGGAACAACGGATTCAGCATTTATAAACGTTCTGAACTGCTGGGCATGCTTTCGCAGCAGACCGACACCATTGCTGTGGCGGGAACTCACGGAAAAACAACCGTTTCGACAATGACAGCACATCTGCTCCGGCAATCTGAGAAAGGGTGCTCGGCATTCCTCGGAGGGATATCGAAAAATTACAACTCAAATCTAATTACCGGTAACAGTAACTTCACCGTAATGGAAGCCGACGAATATGACCGTTCCTTCCATAGGCTGGTGCCTCTAATTGCCGTTGTGACTGCCCTCGATCCCGATCATCTCGAGGTGTACGGCGATCATAACTCAATGATCATGGCATATAATGAGTTCTGCGGCAAGATAAGGCCTTCGGGAACACTTATATGCAATCACCGGATAAAGGAAATGGTTGAACCGCCCGCAGGGATAAGCTTCCTTACATACGGAAACGCCCCTGATGCTGATTATCGTTACTATAATGTAAGAATGCAGGCAGGACGGTATGTTTTTAATCTCAAAACTCCCGGAAAAGATTTCAGCGATATCATTTTCCCCTTTCCGGGTATAATAAATATTGAAAACCTCACAGCAGCTATCGCTGTAGTCCTCAACTGCGGTGTTACTGAAGAAGAGCTTAGAAAAGCAGCCGCTTCATTTCTCGGGGTGAGAAGACGTTTCGACATCAGGATCAACAGGCCGGGACTTACATATATTGACGATTATGCACATCATCCGGAGGAGATAAGGACCTTCATCAGCTCGGTAAGGGAATATTTTGGTAAAAGAAGGACAACTGCCATATTCCAGCCCCATCTGTTTACTCGAACAAGGGATCATGCAGCAGGTTTTGCGGAAGTCCTCGACACCCTCGATGAGGTTATCATTCTTCCTGTATATCCGGCAAGAGAAGCGCCAATTCCCGGAGTCAGCTCCGAAATGATCCTCGACAGGATGAACCTTGTCAATAAAAGACTGATGAAAATGGAAGAAGTCCCTGAAAGCATTGATCCCTCGCGGACCGATCTTCTGATGACAATAGGTGCAGGCGATATCGACCGGCTTGCAGAGCCCCTCGAGAAACGACTTGGAAAGGAGGTGACGGCATGAGGACATTTTTTAAAATAGTGCTTCTTATTCCGGTGCTCTATCTCTTTGCGATACCTGTATATTATGCTCTTTCCTGTTCATCGGTGATTTGTGGTGAGATAAAAGTTGAATTGGTGGACTCGTCTGATTATCATTTTGTTACAACGCGGAATCTGCTTGCCCTGGCTGCCGGAAACGGAGGAAAGATAATAGGTCAGCCCGTAGGTAACTTAAAGGTGGAAGATATTGAAAGAAGGATAAAGGGACTTCAGGAACTGAGAATTGTGGAAGTTTATACCACGATCGACGGTACAGTTCATCTCTATGCCGACCAGCGTGATCCGGTAATGAGGATAATCCCTGATTCGGGCGGAGACTATTTTCTCGATGACGAAGGTTTCATCTTCCGGAAAAGGAATCTTTACAATCCGCGGTTACATATTGTGGGAGGCAACATCGATTTGAATGCCCTCCTCGCTCAAAACACGAGCATCTTCGACACAACCTTCAGCAAAACGGCTGTTCTGCGCGATTTGTATCATTTTGTTGAATACATTGAAAAAGATGATTTCTGGTCGGCTCAGATCGACCAGATATATATAGATCAACGTAACAGGGTTGACCTTGTACCACGTGCAGGATCACACATAATTCATCTGGGAACTTTTGAAAATTATGAAGGAAAACTTAGAAACCTGTCTGCCTTTTATGAAAAAGTCATGCCCGAAGTCGGTTGGAACAGGTACTCCTCTATAAGTCTCGAATTCAGGGATCAGGTTGTATGCAGGAAAAGACAATAATAAACCATATTTAATTTATATGAGCGTGAAAGAACAGTATGTAGCAGCGATCGACATTGGGACCACCAAGATTGTCGCCATTGTCGGCAGAAAGAACGAGAACGGCAAGATCGAGATTCTCGGTTTAAGCAAGGCCCTTTCAAAAGGTGTAAAGAGAGGAGTTGTGATGAACATCGAAGATACCGTCAACGCGATCCAGACAACCGTTGAGGATGTTCAGGTGAGGTCGGGTATCAAATTTTCGGAAGTTTTTGTAGGCATAGCAGGCCAGCATATCAAGAGCATGAAGAACAGGGGATATATCATGCGCGACAATTATGAGGATGAGATCAGGAAAGAGGAGGTCTTCAGGCTGATAGAGGATATGCATAAGATCCATATTGAGATCGGCGAAGAGATCATTCATGTTATACCCCAGAATTTTATCGTCGACAATGAGACCGGGGTGAAGAGCCCGATAGGCATGTGCGGACGACGTCTTGAAGCCAATTTTCACATTGTAATAGGGCAGGTGGCGGCCGCAAAAAATATCGAAAAGTGCATCAGGAAGACTGGTCTGAGTGTAAGGGATATGATCCTTGAACCACTGGCCTCAGCAGAGGCAGTCCTCACCGACGATGAGAAAGAAGCCGGAGTCGTCCTGGTAGATATCGGAGGAGGTACCACCGATGTGGCAGTATATTATGATAATATAATACGTCACACGGCTGTGATCCCTCTTGGAGGGAATGTTATAACCAATGATATTAAGGAAGGATGTGCCATCCTTCATCGCTATGCCGAACAGCTGAAGATACAATATGGCTCTGCACTTGGCGACATCGCACCTGAAGACAAAGTTGTATCCATCCCCGGAATAAGCGGTCGTGAGCCAAAGGAGATATCCTTCCGTAGCCTCGCTTATATAATCCAGTCGAGAATGGAAGAGATTATCGATTTCATCAATTTCGAGATTCAGAATTCCGGTTATGCCGACAGGATCGCAGCAGGGGTCGTTATCACCGGGGGAGGAGCCATGCTGAGACATCTTTCACAGCTCATGCAGTTCAAGACAGCCATGGATGTCAGAATAGGTTGTCCGAATGAACATCTTGCAGGTTCTTCCAGGACCGAGATCAACCAGCCAATGTATTCAACTAGTGTGGGCCTGATAATGAAGGGCTTTGAATATCTGGAGACATACAAACAGTCGTTCAGCGCAGGCAGGGAAGATGTATATGCGGCTCCTTCCAGAGAAGAAAAGGACAGCGAACCTGAATTTGTCGGCAAAGAGCCGGAAACAGAAGAGCCCGCAGGACACAGGCTGACACTTGCTGAAAAGATCAAGGCTATAATGAAAGATATTTTTGAAGTTGAAGACCAGAAGATAAGCTGAAAATGATAAGTACATGAGCCTCAAAAAAATACTGTTCACGCATAAAAATAAATCAGAGATGGAAATGCCAGATGATATAATGAACTTTGATCTTCCTGTTGAGATGTCTTCTATAATAAAGGTACTGGGTATCGGCGGTGGAGGAAACAACGCGGTGAATCACATGTTCGAAAAAGGCATCAGGGATGTCAATTTCGTTGTTTGCAACACCGATCATCAGGCACTTCAGAAAAGCCCTGTGCCGGTAAAGGTACAGATCGGACAGACTCTCACAGAAGGTATGGGAGCCGGAAGTCAGCCTGAAAAAGGCAGAAAAGCTGCAATGGAAAATCTCGACGACGTGATGAAAACACTGGGAGGAAACACGAGAATGGTATTTATCACCACCGGAATGGGCGGAGGAACCGGAACAGGAGCTATACCGGTAATTGCCAGGGCATGCAGGGAAGCCGGTATCCTTACAATTGCCGTGGTAACGCTGCCTTTCAAGTCCGAAGGCAGGGTACGTATCCGCTATGCAATCGACGGGATAACCGAACTGAAGGATCATGTCGATTCACTCCTGGTCATTAATAATGAAAAACTCAGAGAGATTTACGGAAACCTGGGTGTCTCGAGCGCCTTCACCAAAGCCGACGACGTTCTTACCACTGCAGTTAAGGGAATAGCTGAAATAATTACCGTTACAGGATATATTAACGTCGATTTCGCCGATGTGGAAACAGTAATGAAAGATTCGGGGGTGGCAATAATGGGAATGGGTATGGCAGAGGGAGAAAACAGGGCTCTGAGAGCTATTGAAAATGCCCTTGCTTCACCATTGCTGAATTCAAACGATATCACCGGGGCAAAAAGCATTCTTATAAACATATCATCGGGCACAGGTGAACATGAAATTACCATGGACGAGCTGGGGGAGATCACCGACTATATGTATGATGCAGCTTCAGATGATGCCCTGATAATAAGGGGTTTGTCGCAGGACGAAGACCTCGGCGGGAATATTAACGTTACGGTTATAGCCACAGGCTTTGAGGCCAACAGCCTGTTCCAGCACTACAAACCCAAAGAAAAAAGCAGGGTCGACCTTCTTGCCGATAATAATATTGTAGCTCCCATGGTGATAGCCGAAAGAAGTGAAGGAGAGATCAGGGTCCTGGAAAGAAAAAAGAAATCCATCATTTCAGATTTTGAAGATAAGAGTCAGGGTATAATCGATTTCGGAAACCTTTCACACGAGACTGAAAACCCGGGCCGGAAGCATAAAAATTATGGCGACGATGAAGAAAATGAAGATAGCGAAGCCACTCTCAAGAAAGTAAAACATATTCAGAATATACTCAGGAAGGAAGGTCTGTCAAATAAGACCATGAAGGAGAATATCGACACTTTTGAAGATGTGCCGGCATACATACGCCGTAATATGCCTGTAATAACATCCGATAAAAAAGCCGACAGCAAATTATCCAGGTTCACCCTCACCTCCGACGATGAGGAAGGTCCTGTGCTGAGGGAGAACAATGCTTATCTTAATGATAATGTCGATTGAAGAACAGTCCTGAGCTTTGATCAACAGGGTCGGATCAGCTAAGCTCCGCCATAAATTTTCCTATATTTGCGCTGATGAAAAGATGCATCGCCATATTTTTGTTCGCAGTTGCCTCCCTGTGCCTTTTTGGCCAGGTTCAGAAAAGCGGCGCACAAAAAAGGATCATTAAACAATGGACCCTCTCTGAAGATCACACCGAAGAGGTATTACTGCCTTTCGATACCGTATTTCATCTTTTCCACAGGTACAGGCTGGCCGACAGATATTCTCCACTGAACATCACCCTTGGAAATTACGGTCTTCCTTTTTACCAGATGAACTTTTTCGACCGGATAACCGATCCCGATAAATTTCTCTACGCTTACTACTATCCGGTTATGCATCACCACGACAAGACGATCTTCATGAATACACAACTTCCCTTCACTGAGATGGTCTGGTCGTACGGTACCCCGCGTGAAACATCGGAGCAGACATTCAGAATACGTCATTCTCAGAACGTTAACAGGTTTCTGAACTTCGGACTTATTTATGATATTATCTATTCCCTCGGGCAGTATAATTACCAGCGGGCAGAAGATAAGAACTTTACTCTTTTCTCATCATATACAGGTCAGAAATACAAACTATACGCTTCGCTGGGGATAAATAATTTGCTGGCCTATGAAAATGGAGGCATAACGAACCCCGAAGAACTCAAAACACTTCCGACCCGCGATGTGCAGGTAAACCTCGGCGGACTTAACAATGCAAAAAGCCAGCTTAAAAACCGCGATCTTCTTCTCGTACAGAGGTATACTGTGGGGGGAGGGACGGTGAAGCCCGATACGGCAGCGAAGGCACGAAAAGGAAGTTCCGGACTGAGTGGCACTTTTTCACACATACTGACATGGGAAAAGAACAGGAGAACTTATTCCGACAGTTACCCTGCTTCAGGATTCTATGATTCAGTATATATTTCAGGCAATACAACCTTTGATTCACTTCTTTTCCGGAACCTGAAGAACACTGTCAGATTCGATTTTACAACCGACACGTCCAGAAAACTTAGTGTGGGCGGAGGTGTGGGACTCAGGAATGAATTGAGGCGTTTCAGCCAGATCATTCCGACACACGATTCACTGTTTGCCGATACGACAAAATGGAACAGGACGAGCAACGTAATAGTAGGGAAACTTTATAACAACATAGGCACAAAATTCAGATGGACAGCTACGGGCGAACTCTTTTTAACAGGTTACAGGGCAGGCGATTTTGAGATAAAGGGGGTTATATCGAAATCATTTGACTGGAAAAAAGGTGAAGCCTTATGGATTATAAACGGGTCCATATTAAACAGGCAGCCTTCTTTCTGGTTCGAACAATGGGGAAGTAATAATTTTGAATGGAACAGTAACCTGAAGAAAGAATTCAGGATAGACGCAGGAACAACTTTTTCATATCCTGCCCGCAGGGCAGAACTCAGGTTTAATTATGCCATAATCGACAATTATACCGACTTTCACAGTGACGGTCTGCCGGCACAGCATGGAGGAGGGCTGTCGGTTGCTGCGCTTATGCTGAGCAAGGAGGTAAGTGCATGGAAGTTCCACCTGGCAACAGATCTGCTTATACAGCAAAGCAGTAACAGGGAGATCCTCGATCTTCCCCTCTTCGGTACACGAACGGCACTCTTTTTTGAACATCTTTTTAAATTCAAATCGACAAACGGACGCCTCAATTTCCAGCTCGGCGCCGACCTGAAATACAATACCCCTTTCCATGCTTACATGTATATCCCTGCCACAGGGAGGTTCATCAGGCAGAATGTAGCCGAAACAGGTAATTACCCATTCGTCGATGTGTTTGTTAATATTAAGCTTAAGAGGGCACGGATATTCGTAATGTATGACCATCTGAACTCGGGACTGACAGGTTATGATTACTTCATGACGCCATCTTATCCACAGAATAACAGCATGTTACGCTATGGCATCGCATGGACTTTTTATAATTAAAAAAAGTTGTATCTTTGCACCCTGATTTTTTCAGGGCATGGGTATTAACTAAAAGGAACATTTTGATAAGAAAAACAATAGTCTTCTTTGTACTTCTGACAGCTCATTTTATTTCGTGTTCGGAATCCCGCAATGAAAATACAAACACTACTGTATCCTTCGATCTCGAGGCAGTCATTAGCCGGGGCAAACTAACAGCCGTTACGGATTTTAATTCCACCAGTTATTTTCTTTACAAAGGAGAGCCAATGGGCTTTCACCTGGAACTGTTACAAAATTTCACCGGATATCTTGGAGTCGACCTTGAGATAATAACCGAGAATCATCCCGACAGGGCTATAGATATGCTTAACAGCGGGAAGGCCGATCTGCTGGCGATGGGACTGACAGTCAACTCATCGAGGAAAAAGGCGATCCGTTTTACCGAACCGATCATGGAGACCCGGCAGGTTCTTGTTCAGCGGAAGCCCCGCAACTGGAAGTCGATGACCGAATCGAATCTCGACAGGCATCTTATCAGGAACCAGCTTGAAATAGCTCATAAAACAATATATGTACAGGAAAATTCTGCACATGCCGTGCGGTTAAAAAGCCTGGCATCCGAAATAGGAGATACAATTAACATTATCGAAGTGCCTCTTGAACCCGAGGAGCTTATCAGGAGTGTGGCAAAGGGTGAAATAGAATATACGGTAAGCGACGAAAATGTTGCCCGTGTAAATGCTACTTATTATCCGGATATAGATGTTAATACGCCTGTCAGCTTTATGCAGAAGATAGCCTGGGGTGTCCGGAAAAATGATTCAGACAGGTTGCTGGAAGCTCTCGATTCATGGATAGCCGGATACAGAAAAACAAAAGACTTTGCTCTTCTTTATGCGAAATACTTCAGGAACTCGCGTTCGGGGCTTATCGTAAAAAGTGATTATTATTCGCTGGGGACCGGTAAGATATCAAAATGGGACGATCAGCTGAAAAAAGCCAGTGATGAAATTAACTGGGACTGGAGGCTGCTTGCATCGCTGGTATGCCAGGAGTCGAGGTTTGACCCCTCTGTTGAATCCTGGGCCGGAGCATACGGACTTATGCAGATAATGCCCGAGACGGCAGACAGGTTCGGCGTCGACATTAAGGTATCGCCCGAAAATAACATAAAAGCCGGGATTATGTATATCAACTGGCTTCATACGATATTTGATCCTAAGATAGAAGATGAACAGGAAAGGATCAAATTCATACTTGCTTCATACAACGCCGGTCCCGGACATGTGATCGATGCCATGAAACTGGCTGAGAAAAACGGCATGGATCCGCATAAATGGAACGGTAATGTTGAAAAATGGCTTCTGAAAAAATCAGATCCTCTTTATTACAACGACACAGTGGTAAAAAGCGGTTACTTTAAAGGCACCGAGTCTGTGAATTTTGTCAGAGCTATTCTCGAACGCTACGAACATTACAGTAACATGATTCCTGTCACTGTGCCCAGTCTGGCACAGAGTCTGGGCAGCTAACAGAAAGCTGACTTTTCAGTCGTAACGTATTGCTTTTACCGGAGTTATCCTGCTGATGAGCTTTGAAGGAACAAGAAGCATAAGGAGGATTATTGCCATGGTTCCGGCATTAAGTATAACAATATGAAGAAGCTCAAGATTGACGGGGACCGTCTTGATGTAATATGAAGAGGGATCGAGGGTTATCAGCCCTGTCTTGAGTTGCAGCAGCGCCAGACCTGTCCCGATAATATTACCCCATAAAAGTCCTTTTACAATAAGATATCCGGCCTGGTACAGGAAGATATTCCGTATGGTGCGATCGTCGGAACCCAGCGCTTTTAAGATACCGATCATATTTGTCTTTTCAAGGATCAGAATAAGTAAGCCCGATATCAGGTTGAATCCGGCAACAATGAGCATAAGAAGGATGATGATGATGACATTGACATCCTGAAAATTGAGCCAGTCAAATATTTGCGGATATTTCCTCCTGATGTTTGTAACCCTGAAATTCTCCTCGTCTTCGGAGATCCTGTATCCTACTGCGTCGCTGACAGCTTCGGTCATCACCTCGAGTTTGTCAAAATCATCGATAAAAATCTCGAATCCGCTAACCTGATCGTCTTTCCATCCGTTAAGCCTTTTTATGTGGGCTATGTCGCAAAAAACGTACATCTTGTCAAACTCCTCAAGGCTTGTTTCATAAATTCCGCTTATTGTAAACTTCCGCTGCCGTGGAGGATCCTGAACAAAATACATTGCAAAAGAATCACCGGTTTTGAGCCTGAGCATATCGGAGATCTTTTTTGATATTATCACCTCATCTGTTCGTACAGAGTCGGTAACGGTGAACAACCGGCCATCGACCATGCACGAAGAAAAATATTCCCGGTCGAAGTCACTTCCGACACCTTTAAGCACCACGCCCTGGATTTCATCCCCGGTTTTTATTATTCCGGCTTTGGTAGCAAATACCTGAATATGCTTTATCCCTGGTATTCCTCTGATTTTTTCAATGAAAGCCTGTCCCTGGTTTACAGGTGCTGTTTCGAGCGAGTAATTGGAGTCGAAATTTACGATCTGGATGTTGGCTCCGAAACCTACAACCTTATCCCTTATTTCCTGTTTGAAACCCGTGAGTATAGATACGGCAAGTATCATCACGGCAAGCCCCATCGCAATTCCGATAACGGCAATTACATTTATCGGTCTTGAGAAGGAAGTCCCCTCACGCCTGCCCCTGATGAGGCGTTCTGCTATAAAATAGGGAAGGTTCATCGTCGTTTAGCGGATTCAAAATTAGTAAAATCTCTGTGCTTCCACAGAGAAAAGAGTTAGTTTTACGGTAGAAAATATGTCACCATGAAACTCTTGCTCCCCTTATTTCTTTACGCCAGCTTTGCAATAACATCGTGCCATGCAGAGGAAAAGACTCCTGTGCCGGGCGTTCTCCGTTATGCTGAGTACGCTGACCTTCTTTCCGGAAGGGCTGTGGCTGTAACTGCAAATCAGACTTCCATGGCCGGAGAAGTTCATATCGTTGATTTTCTGCTCGAAAAAGGTGTTGATTTAAAGGCTGTTTTTGCCCCTGAACACGGGTTCCGTGAGATGGCTGATGCAGGAGAAGAGATTCTCGACGGCCGTGACCCGAAGACCGGCCTGCCGCTTATAAGCCTCTACGGGGCGCACAAAAAGCCGACGCCTGAAGACCTCAGCGGAATAGATGTGGTGATATTCGACATACAGGATGTGGGAGTGCGATTCTATACCTATATCGGGACGCTCCATTACCTTATGGAGGCATGTGCAGAGAACGGTGTTAAATGTCTTGTTCTCGACAGACCCGATCCTAACGGATTTTATGTCGACGGAAATATACCTGACACCGCCTTCGCATCGTTTGTCGGAATGCATCCTGTGCCTGTCGTCCACGGGATGACCGTTGGAGAATATGCAGGTATGATCAACGGTGAAGGATGGCTGAAAGGAGGAGTTAAATGTGATCTTACAGTTATCAGCTGCCTCGATTACGACCATGGCACAATGTATGAGCTTCCGGTTCGTCCGTCACCGAACCTGCCGAACCAGAATTCTATTTACCTCTACCCTTCGATATGTTTTTTTGAAGGGACGACACTTTCACTGGGCAGGGGAACACCCTTCCCGTTTCAGGTATACGGATCACCACTGCTGCCCGACAGAGGATTCAGTTTCACACCCGAAAGTATGCCGGGAGCAAAAAATCCGCCGCTTATGGGTGTGAAATGCTTTGGCACCGACCTGAGAAATGCAATTAGCGAGGG